>NZ_AZQX01000335.1:0-11607 GCF_000568385.1 Halomonas sp. BC04 | reverse complement strand
TCCAGGTGATGGCGGAGCCGGTCTCGACCTGGGTCCAACTGATGCGCGAGCGATCGCCGCGGCAGTCGCCGCGCTTGGTGACGAAGTTGTAGATGCCGCCCTTGCCGTCCTCGTCGCCCGGGTACCAGTTCTGCACCGTGGAGTACTTGATATAGGCATCCTCGAGCGCCACCAGCTCGACCACGGCGGCGTGAAGCTGGTTCTCGTCACGCTGAGGCGCGGTACAGCCTTCCAGGTAGGAGACCTGGGCCCGACTCTCGCAGATGATCAGGGTGCGCTCGAACTGGCCGGTATTGGCGGCGTTGATCCGGAAATAGGTGGAGAGCTCCATCGGGCAGGTCACCCCTTCCGGGACGAAGACGAAGGAGCCGTCGGTGAACACCGCCGAGTTGAGCGCGGCAAAATAGTTGTCGGCCACCGGCACTACCGTGCCAGGTACTGCTTGATCAGTTCCGGGTAGTCGCGGATCGCCTCCGAGATGGAGCAGAAGATCACGCCCGCCTCGCCCAACTTCTCCTTGAAGGTGGTGGTCACCGACACGGAATCGAATACCGCGTCCACCGCAACACCGGCCAGCGCCGCTCGCTCGTGGAGCGGTATCCCAAGCTTCTCATAGGTCTCGAGCAGCTTGGGATCGACCTCGTCCAGGCTCTGGGGGCGGTCTTCCGGACGCTTGGGCGCACTGAAGTAGGAGATCGACTGGTAGTCGATGGCCGGATAATCCAGGTGTGCCCAGGAAGGTGGCGTCATCTTCAGCCATTGATGATAGGCCTTCAGCCGCCACTCCAGCATCCACTCCGGCTCCCCCTTCTTCTGGGAAATGAAGGCGATGGTGCCCTCATCGAGTCCCGGCGGGATGGTGTCGCTCTCGATATCCGTGACGAAGCCTTCCTTGTATTCGCGACGGACAAGCTGTTCCATTTCCTGACTTGCCATGATGTTTCCCCTCCCGGGCGGTTGGGTCGGCGAGCAGCGAGCCGCTCGGGTAATGTGTTAGGTGGCTTGCGCGTCTCAGGCCGTGTCGGCGGCCAGACTGATACTCTGTATGGGCAGTTGTACCGGCAGCTTGATCGGCGAGGTGTCTGCCAGGTGTGCCAGCGTCACGCTGTCGAGCAGCGTGCGGACGGCCAGCGACACCCGCTGCCAGTTGTCGGACACACCGCAAGTGGCGAGCAGGTCGCAGTCGCCGTCCACATGGCTGCACTCGGTCATCGCCACCGGCCCCTCGATGGCGGTGATGATGTCACGCGCCGTGATGCGAGATGCCGGCCGCGCCAGCGAATAGCCGCCCTGGGCGCCACGCCGCGATTCCAGCAGCCCGGCCCGCACCAGCATCTTCAATGTCTTGCTCACGGTCGGGTGGGGCAGCTGCACCGCTTCGGCGAGTTCCGCCGCCGCATGGGGCTGCTCCGGGTGACGAGCGATCTGTGCCATCACCACTGCGGCATAGTCGGTCAGCCGGGAAAGCTTGAGCATGCCTGACTCCTCAGGTTTCGCCGCCAAGCCCTGCACGAGCTTCGCATTCGATTGGGGACCATTTTAGTCCTATATGGAATCGATGTGAAGTCCCCCTGTCCGTCAGGGACCGGTAAACCGCACGATAGCGGCATGATCGGCGCCAATCGCACGAGTAATGCCAATCATTCTTATTAAGTGGCGAATCAGCGGCGTCATCCCTCCGAGCCCATCAGCGGATGGCAACGTACCAAGCTGTCGCGGTGCATCCCCCGCCGCCTGCTAGACTGAACAACGACACAACAACGTCGAAGCGAGCCGCTCAAGGGAGACTCCGATGAAACCTTTTGGAACTGTCACGCACGCGACCCCAGGGGTGGCAAGCCTTGGTGGCAGCATGCTGGTAGTCCTGGCCTTGTCCCTGCCGGTCCAGGCGGGGGAGGACCAGATCGTCATCGCCACGGCCAGTGCAACCGGGGTCTACCACATTACCGGCCAAGCGTTCTGTCGGCTGATCGATGTCCCTTGCCATGCCCGACCCTCCGAAGGCTCGGTAGCCAATCTGCATAACGTGCGAAATGGTGATGTCCCCATTGCCCTGGCCCAGTCGGATCAGCAGTACTATGCCGTGGAGGGACAAGAAGGTTTCGCCGACGTCGGACCGGACGATTCGCTGCGCGCCCTGTTTTCGGTGCACAGCGAACCCTTCACCCTGGTGGTGCGACGGGAGGCCGGCATTCTGGGCTTCGACGACCTGGAGCAGCGCGCGGTGAACATCGGCAACCCCGGCTCCGGGCAGCGGGCCACCATGCTGCAGCTGATGGCCGCCAGGGGCTGGACACTGGACAACTTTGCCCTGGTCAATGAGCTGCCCGCCGATCAGCAATCGCTGGAGCTGTGTCATGGCAATATCGATGCCATGGTCTACACCGTGGGGCATCCGGACCTGAGCATTCGCCAGGCTGTGGATCTCTGCAATGCCGCCCTGGTAGGCGTCGAGGGGGATTTCGTCGAGGCCCTGGTGGACGAGGCGCCCTACTACAGCCTGGCCGAAATCCCCGCCGGACTCTACTACGACGACCAGCCGGAAGTGCAAACCTTTGGCGTCCGCGCTACCGTCGTGGCCAGCGAAGCCACCGATGCGGATCAGGTCTACACCCTGGTCGCTGCGGTATTCGACAATTTCGAGCGCTTTACCGACTTTCATCCGGCCTACTCGGTACTCAAGCCCGAGCGAATGCTCAAGGACGGGCTCTCGGCGCCGCTGCACGAGGGGGCCCTGCGCTACTACCGCGAGCAAGGTTGGATCGAGGATGCCAATCATGAAGCGAATGACGCAATAGAGGAAACCGCAACGGATTAGCACGCCGCAACGGTCATGCCTTCTTGACCAACGCTGACGCCGTTTCATCGACCCGAGGCCGTCCATATCACCGGCTACCCGGTCAATCCACCGTACGTTGAATCAGTCCGCTGGCACAGACAACACCCAGTACCACCATTGCCATTCCCAAGGCGGAGAGTGGGTCGAGGCTCTCGTTCCAAATCAACCAAGCCAGCAGCGTGGCACAGACCGGGGTGAGTGAGCCGATGGCCGCCGTGGCTTCCGCCCCCAGTTGGCGAATGGCATAGCCATAGAGAAAGCTCGAGCCCAACCCCACGGCAACACCCTGCACGACGAGCTGTGCCCACCATTCACTGGCCGGCAGGCCATGCAGCGACAGCGGCGACCCCGCCAGTAACCAGTACAGCACCACAAGCGCACCGTTGGCACCGTCACCACGGCAGCGGCCTCCAGTGGGCTCAGTCCACTCTGTCGCACCGACACCGTGAACACCGCCCACAGCAGGCTGCAGACCAGGAACAGTAGCTGCCCTTCGCCCAGGATGGCGGTGTCTCCCATCCCGGCAGCGATCAGGCAGACAACGCCCACCAACACCGCTGCCAGCCCCACTCGTCGCCAGCGGGAGAATGGCTGGCGAAACAGCGTGACCGCCAGCAGTGTCACGAACAGCGGCGCCGTGCCCGGGATCAGGGTGCTACCCTGCGCCACCGGTGCCCACCCCATACCGATGGCACCCAGCAGAAAGAACGGCAGCCCTGCCCCCAGGACCATACCCAGCAACCATACCGGCGACACCATGCGTATCATCGACCAGCGGCGCAAAAGCAACGGCAGCAGCAACAGACCCGGCACCGCGTAGCGAAACAGGGTCATATCCAACCGGGAAATCGGTGACAACGCCCCCTGACGCAGGGACAGGAAATAGAAGGACCAGATCAGCACCATCCCCAGTGCTGCGCCATACCCCATCAACCGATGAGCCCCGCTGGATATCAGGGGTTGGACGACGATCAGGGAGTGAATTCGCGTGGTCATGGACACTTGGCTCAAGGAATCGAAAAGAAGCCGTCAGTGTGCGCCAATAGCACTGGCAAATATGGGCAATATTACCCAGAATCAAAGAGACTATTAGCCGTCCCAGCCAAGAAAAAACGAAAAGTTACATTGACGAGGCATGGACATGCGAACCTTGAAACTCGACCGCATCGACCGCCTGCTGCTGGAAGCACTGCAGCAAGACGCCCGCCTGACCACCGCGGAGCTGGCGGAGCGTGTCAACCTCTCGCCCTCTCCCTGTGCCAGACGCATCCGAAGACTCGAGCAGGACAACCTGATCACACGCTATCGTGCCGAGCTCGACAAGGAGCGACTGGGCCTGGACCTCACCATCTTCGTTCAAGTTCGCCTCAGCCAACATCAGGACTCGCTGGTCGAACAATTCGAAGCCGCAGTCAGCGAGATGCCGGAGGTCATCAACTGCCATACCATTTCCGGGGCCTTCGATTACCTGCTTCAGGTGGTCACCGCCGACCTGAGCGGCTACGAGCGGTGGGTACGACGACTACAGAAACTGCCCATGGTCAACAGTGTGGACAGCAGCTTCGCCATACGCGCCGTCAAGGAGAACGGACCGCTGCCACTGCCACCGGCTGATATGTGAGGAACTCGAAAGGAGTCAATGATGTCGATCGGCTGCGTTACCGTCTTCGGCGGCACCGGCTTCCTCGGCAGTCACGTGGTTCGTGAACTGGCGGACGCCGGTCGCACGGTCCGCATCGCCGCCCGGCGCCCCTCCCTGCCCGACTGGGCAGAACCCGGCGACCCGCTGGAACTGGCCAGTGTCGACATTCGCAGCAAGGCCGATATGGCCAAGGCACTGGAGGGTGCCGAGAGTGTGGTGAATGCGGTAAGTCTCTATGTAGAAAGCCGCAACGTGCGCTTCCAGACCATTCACGTGGAGGCCGCCGGGCAATTGGCCCGCCTTTCCCGCGAGGCGGGTATTCAGCGACTGATACAGCTATCGGGTATCGGGGCCGATCCGGCGTCTCGCTCCGCCTATGTCAGTGCCCGGGGCCGTGGTGAGACGGCCGTGATTTCAGCACTACCCAAGGCAATCATCCTGCGCCCCAGCGTCATGTTCGGGCCCGATGACGCCTTCCTGTCGACACTGGCAGGCCTGACGCGCCTACCGGTCATCCCGCTGTTCGGAAAGGGAAACACGCGCCTGCAGCCGGTTCATGTGGTGGACGTGTCTCGCGCCATCGGCCGGCTGCTTGGCAATGACCCGCCCGAGCGACGCCTCTTCGAGCTCGGCGGCCCCGACATCATCCGCTACCGGGAGGTGATCGAGCTGGTCATGCGTGAGCTGTCCCGGGAGCGCCCCTTGCTGCCGGTTCCCTTCCCGCTGTGGCAGTTGCTGGCGCTATTGGTCGCGCCCCTGCCCAACCCCCCGCTGACCCGTGACCAGGTTGCCCTGATGGCCCATGACAATATCGCCAGCGATGCGGTCGGCACCTTCGATGACCTGAACATCCTGCCACGCTCGCTGCGGGACAGCCTGCCGCTATGCCTGAGGCCGTGAGGCCGGGAAACCCGCCCGCTGGCCGATCAACCGTCGTCGTCGGCCTCGGAATAGAAGTCCAGGTCTTCCAACCGGCCCAGCACGGCCGTGGCGATGTTGGCCAGGTGTGCGGCCACACGCTTGTAGTGTCGGGCCAGAAGTGAGTAAGCCACCGCTTCGTGAAACTCGATCTGGCGCTCGTCGAGAAACAGCTCCTCGATCAGGCGGTCACTGCGCTGGCGCACTTCCACGGCCTTGGACAGTGCCTGGCGGGCCTGGTTTTCGTCGGAGTCCCGCGTTGCCTTGATCACCTTGTCGAACATATCGCCCATCTCGAGCGCCATGTTGTCGAGAGGCTCCTGATACTTGGGCACGTGAAAACCTTCGCTGTAGAAATGGCCTACCTCGAAGACGTTCTTGCAATAGTCACCGATGCGTTCGGCATCCTTGGCCACACTCATCAAGGCCAGGCAGATGGCGACATCATGGCCAGGGTTGACGGTCAGGTGACGCAGTACCTTGCGGCGAATCGAACGCTCCAGTTCATTGATCGCCTGGTCACGGTCGTAGAGCGGTTGGCGCACTTCATCGGCCGATGCCTTGCTGTGCAGGACCTCGTTGGCGCGGTCGAACATCCAGGCACCATGCTTGAGCATCTGGGTCAGGTCCTCGAAGGCCTGATCAAGCGTGTTTTCCGAGGTCAGGGCGCTGTATAGCTGTCGAAACATGGCTGAAATCTCCTGAGTCGCCGCGCTCAGCGCAGGCTCGTGAACAGTTCGATGGCGCCGATTCCCAGCAGCGGTATCACCAGGAATACGCCGATCAGGAAGACGAAGGCGTAGCGGGTCTGTCGGGCCGCCAGCCGGCCATACCAGGTGGCGATCCGCAGCGGGATATAGCGCAGCGGATACCAGACAGCGGTGCCGGTCAGATTGAAAATGACATGGAACAGGGCAACCGTCATCGCCGCGGCCACGGGATTCGCCGTGGCCGCCAGGACACTGGTGACCGTGGTTCCCAGGTTGGCCCCCATCATGAAGGGCAGCACACGACGCAGGCGAACGACCCCGGCCCCGGCCAGGGGCACCATCAGGCTGCTGGTGATGGTGCTGGACTGGACCAGGACAGTGGAGACCAGGCCGACGCCATAGGCACGCACATCGCTGCGAAAGAAATAGGTACGAAACAGGCCGTCCATGTGGCGCAGCAGGGCTCCGCGCAGGTTCTGAACCATGAAGATCAGGGCAGCGAACATCAGCAGCATGCCGAGGCCGGCCACCACCAGCCCCTGGGCAGCCGAGGTCGAGGTCAACAACGAAGCGAACCCGTTCGCCGCATCGACCACCGGCGAGGTAATCACCTTGATCGGGCTGTCGGGCCTCGCCACCTCCTCCAGGCCCACCAGATCGGCCAGCCACCCCGCCAGCCGGGTAAAGATACCCCTTCCGGCCTCATGGAACAGGCCACTGATGAACTCCAGGGGAAAGACGATGGCCACGGTAAGGATGTTGAAGAAGTCATGCATCAAGGCGGCCGTGAACGAACGCCGGAAATTGCGCTTGATACGCACATTGGCCAGCGCCACGATCACCCCGGTGACCGCTGTCCCGATGTTGGCCCCCATGATGGCGAACACCGCCGTGCCCAGAGTCATCTCGCCGCTGGCCACCAGAGTCACGATCAGCGCAGAAGTGAAGGACGAGCTCTGCACGATCATGGTGACCAGCACCCCGGCCAGCAGGGCGATGAAGGGGTTTTCACCGTAGGCGAAGAGCTGCGTCAGAAAATCGCTGGCCCTGCCGAACGTTCCCAGCCCTGAGCCGAGTACGTTGAGTGCCGCCAGGAAGAAGTAGAGACAGAGACCGGCGTAGATGCCGCGCAGCCAGGCCGGCACCTCACGGATTTGCTCGCGGGTGAGGGCCGCTCGGTTCGTGTCGGGCGAAGAGAATTCTGGTTTCGACATGAAAAGGCCGTTGTGAGTTTACACGTTCAGGATGACGGTCAGGTGACACCCACGTTACTGTCCGCGCAAGGTAACCGGGAGATGTGACAGTTTCATGACAGCGGGCTTACGCCTGGCCGGCATGGTCTGATCCACCGGCCCGATGCGCTATTCCCCGATATCTTCGTTCCAGAGTTCGGGCGATGCCTCGATGAAATCGGACATCATGTCGATGCAGTCCTGAGACTGCAGGACCTCGACATCGACACCCCGGGAGCGCAGCAACGCTTCTTCCCCCAGGAAGGTCCGGTTTTCGCCAACGACCACCCGGGGAATGCCGTAGAGCAGAATGGCTCCACTACACATCGGACAGGGCGAAAGCGTCGTATAGAGCACGCTATCCCGATACACAGAGGCAGGCTGGCGTCCCGCGTTTTCCAGAGCGTCCATCTCGCCGTGCAGCACCGTGCTGCCTGACTGTACACGTCGGTTATGGCCCCTTCCCAGGATGCGCCCGCGATAGACCAGTACCGAGCCGATGGGGATGCCCCCTTCCGCCAGACCCCGGCGGGCTTCGTCCAGGGCAGCTTGCATATACTTGTCCATGGAAGGCTGACTCCAGGTCCATGAGATGGGAAAACGCCGATCACGGCGTGACCATAGCAAAACCACGGCGACTCTGCGCGGTGCCCGGTCGAAGAAGCGGAGAAAGCAGCAACCGGCCACCCTCACTCGAACGACACAATGACCCAGGGAGACCCCACGATGTCCTACCAGACAAACACAGCCCGAATCCTGGTGTTCGCCGGAAGCACCCGGGAAGCGTCCTTCAACAAGCGATTGGCCCGCCTGGCTGCCCGACGCCTGGAGGCGCTGGGCAGCCAGGCCACCTTCATCGACCTGCAGGACTATCCGATGCCGCTCTACGAAGGCGACCTGGAAACCGAACATGGCCTGCCGGAAAATGCCTTGGCCCTGCGCAAGCTGCTGGCCGGGCATCGAGGCCTGCTGATCGCCTCCCCCGAGTACAACGGCTTCATCACTCCGTTGATGAAGAACACCATCGACTGGATCAGCCGCCCCCACCAAGGTGAGAGCGGCCTCAAGCTGTTCGCAGGCAGGGTTGCCGCGCTGCTCTCGGCATCACCCGGTGGGCTCGGCGGCATGCGCAGCCTGGCGCTGATGCGCCAGCTCCTGAACAACGTTGGCGTGACGGTGCTGCCGGACCAGCTCGCCGTGGCCAAGGCAGGTGACGCCTTCGACGACAACGGTGGCCTGTGCGACGAGGGCCATCAGAAGAAACTGGACGCCATTTGCCAACGGCTCGTCAAGACAACGAGGCTGTTCGACCGGGAATGATCGAGCCCGAGCATAGCCCTTGCAAGAGCCCTGGCAAGGGCTTGCCAGGGCAGCAACGCCTACTCCCAGCGCCAGCCGTGGCGCTGCCACCATGCCAGCGCTATTTCGCGGTTCTGGCGGTTGGTATTTTCGGTCAGCACCGTACCCAACTGGATGTAGTCGCCGCCGGTTTCCGCCATGAGCGCAGGATCCTGGGTGGCCAGTTGCAGCGCATAGAGCACCAGCATCAGCTCATAAGCATCGGTAGTGTCGATCAGGCCGAACAACAGCGGCACCGCCGGCTCACCGATCTGTCCCAGTCGCTCCGCGGCGATATACCAGACCCGCGGGTGCTCGTCGCCTCCATAGGTGTCAATGAAGCGCCGATCCGCCAACCGGCTGACGTAGTAATGCGCCTCATCCAGCTCCGTGGCGAACAGGGCTGGCAGCCAATAGCGGTCTTCTCGTGCCGTCCCGTTCACGTTCAGCGGAGGTTCGGCTTGAGTGGAAGGCTGCGGCACCTCGGCTTGCGACGGCGCCGGCTCACTCGCCGTGGGCGGCTCGGAATGCCCGGCACAGCCAGCGACCAACAGCGTGGTCAGCAAGCCCAGGCCAGCGATAAGCATGCGTAGCGCCATAATCCCTCTCTCCTTCCTTGATCGCTATCTCTTTGCCGAAACCGTTCAAGCCAAAGCCTCAAACCAATTCCCTCAAACCGAAGCTCCGGGAGCTGGCGCCCGCCCCACCCTGCAACCTTCTGTGCCTGCGGAAACAGGGGACGAATTCAGCCGGATTCTATCGCGCCCGCGGCAAGTCGCACAGCGTCCTCGAGCCCTCGTCGTCATCCACAACTGTCACACAAGGTTCATCAAACCCTCAGTTATTGTCACCGAAGTGTCATCCCTCCTCCCTATAGTCGCAGCCATCGGTCACCGAAAATCCGATCGAGCCCAATCGCTGCCAACGCAGCGCTGAAAACACGGAGAGAAACATGAAACTGAAGGTTCTGGCTGCTGCCATCATCGGTGCTTCGCTGGTCACTCCCGCTGCCATGGCAGAGCGTGTCGATCCCAACCTGCCGGTGTATGAGTCCGTCAGCGGTATCTCCGGCAACATGACCAGCATCGGGTCCGATACGCTGAACAACCTGATGACCCTGTGGGCCGAGGAGTTCGCCGGCTTCTACCCTAACATCAACATCCAGATCCAGGGTGCCGGCTCAAGCACGGCCCCCACCGCGCTGACCGAAGGGACCGCCCAGTTCGGCCCGATGAGCCGTGAGATGCGCACCTCCGAGATCCAGTCCTTCGAGGATCGCTTCGGCTATCCGCCGACCATGGTGCCGGTGGCCATCGATGCCCTGGCCATCTACGTCAATCAGGACAACCCGCTGGAAAGCATCACCTTGCCGCAGGTGGATGCGATTTTCTCCGACACCCGCCGCTGTGGCTATCCGGAAGACATCACCCGCTGGGGCCAGCTGGGCCTGGACGGCAGCTGGGAAAACCGTGACTTCACCCTCTACAGCCGCAACGCCGTCTCCGGCACTTACGGCTTCTTCGCCGAGAACGCCCTGTGCGGCGGCGACTTCAAGGATTCCATCAACGAGCAGCCGGGTTCTGCCTCCGTGGTACAGGGGGTGAGCGAGTCCATCAACGGCATCGGCTACTCCGGCATCGGCTATATCACCTCCCAGGTACGCGCCGTACCGGTTTCGCGCGACGAAGGCGAAGAAGCGTATACCGTGGAAGACGAGAACTATCCGCTGGCCCGCTTCCTGTTCGTCTACGTGAACAAGCACCCCAACGAGGACCTGGCCCCGCAACAGGCCGAGTTCCTGCGCATGGTGCTCTCCCAGCAGGGTCAGGAAGTGACCGCCCGCGACGGCTACATCCCGCTGCCCGAAACCGTGGCCAGCCGCGTGCGCAGCGAACTGGGCATTGACTAACACATTGAATGAAAAGGTAGTGACAGGGGCGCTCCAGCGCCCCTTCTTTATTATTGGTCGCTGTCACATAGCTGTCATGGACCCTGATTACCCTCTGCGTATCTTTCCACCTGTCGGGATTGCCCATCCATCATGAATGACATGTCCCAACTCTCTTCATCCGGGCAAGGCAGATCGTTGTTGCCCAGCCCTGAACAACGTGAGCGTCTGAGACGCAAGCGCGCATTCAGGGATAACGCATCCCGCTATGGCATCGGTGCTGCCGGCATCGGGGTCGTGATCGCGCTGGGGATGATCTTCGTCTACCTGTTCTCCGAGGTCATGCCGCTCTTCAAGTCGGCCCAGGTCTCCACCCAGCAGACCTACGCCATTCCCGGGGTGGCAAGCGACGAGCGGCTCGAGCACCTCACCATCGACCGCCACGACACCCTGGGGGCGAGCTTCACCGACACGGGGCGTATCACCTTCTTCGACCTTGAGGGGGGCGACCTGCGCGCGTCTTTCGATATGTCTCGGCCAGAGGGCGCCACCCGCTCGGCCTTCGCCACTGCTTTTGCCACCACGCGGGCCTTTGCCTACGGCTACGACAACGGCGTCATCAGCTCGGGCAGGTGGAGTACGCGATTACCTACCCGGATAACCTGCGCCATATCGAACCCGAGCTGACTTTCCCCCTTGGCGAGGCCCCCCTGACCCTGGACGAAGCAGGGCGTGCCATCCAGGTGCTGGCGCTCCAGCTCAGCGACCGGGGTATCTACGCGGCAGCCGAACTCGATGACGGCACCCTGATGGTGACTTCCTTCGACCGCCGGGAGAACATCATGACCGGCGCGGTGACCGTGGAGCAGACCACGGCCGAGCTTCCCGGCTTCGATGGCCATGCTCGTCAGATCCTGATCGACAACCGCTTCCGCCACCTCTACGTCTCCGACGATGCCGGCTATATCCACCACTACGACATCGGCAACTTGCGCAGCCCCCAATACCGTGGAGCGGTGCAGGTCACCGACAGCGGCCAT
>NZ_AZQX01000334.1:0-8062 GCF_000568385.1 Halomonas sp. BC04 | reverse complement strand
TATCAACGAGCTGCGTGCCACCGACGCGAGATCCGTCAGCTGATCGGGGAAATCCCCACCTCTACCAGCGTGATCACCGGCCACGACTCCTTCGGCTACTTTGCCAATGCCTACGGTCTGCGCTTCCTCTCGCCGGTGGGCCTCTCCACCGAGGCAGAGCCCAGCGCTGCCGATATGGCACGGCTGATCGACGTGATTCGTGAACAGCAGGTCAAGGCCCTGTTCCACGAGAACATGACCAGCCCGGCAATCATCAACCAGCTGTCGGAAGAGACCGGCCTGCCAATCGCCGGTACACTCTACTCCGACGCCCTGGCCGCCGAAGGCGAAGCCAGCACCTACCTGGGCATGATGCGTCACAATGCCCAGGTGCTGCATGACGCCCTGGCCGGCCATGACGATCACGGCCATGACCATGACGACGATCACGGGCATGACCATGGGCACGAGCATGACGACGACGACCATGGGCATAGCCACAGCCATTGATCAGCCGGTAACCAACGCACCGCCAGCGGCTGCGTAATCCACAGCGGGGGCGCCAATGGCGCCCCCGCTGTCTTGGTGGGGTCGCCTGGCCCTCACGTTCCCTTCAAACAGCGGCTTGCCGCCTGCCACCCCCCAGAGAAATCGTGGCAGAATCTGTCTAGCCGCTCTTTCGCAGCTGCAGCACCCTCACCGAGGGGGAAGCTCTATTAATCTGTTTTATATAAATTAATTATTCAGTGCGATCGCATCACTCTGGCCCTCCCCCTCCAATACCAAAGTCTAGTATCCGAAAGAGGCGCAAGTTTTGGCACGAAATGCAAAATTTTGGCGCGATACGTATAACCGCACTACGGGTTTCCACTTACCATGAAATGGCGTCGAAGATAGCCTGGACCACGCCATCCACAGCTGGCCAACACCTTACGCACAAAAGTTCACACGAAAGCACACAGGTTATCCACAGCTTGGGTGCCTCGAGTCAACAAGCGCCACCTGCGATAGGAGCTCTACGCCTGAGCATGAGTACTTCCGATGACGACATGGTCGCCCTGTTTCACGACATGATCCGCCGCTGCCTCGAGCAGGAGGTCGCGCCCCACTACGAGGCATGGGAAGAGCAGGGCGCGATGCCACGCTCGCTGTGGCAGCGGCTCGGCGAGGCCGGCCTGCTGGGCATCGACCTGCCGGAGGAGTACGGCGGGGCGGGGGCGGACTTCGCCATCACCCAGTTCGCCCTGGAGGAGATCTCGCGTCAGGGCTTCGGCGGGTTGGCCAGCGCTATAACATCCACGCCAATATCGTCATGCCCTACCTGCTGCATGTGGGCACTCCGGACCAGCGGGAGCGATGGCTGCCGGCCATGGCCCGGGGAGAGGTCATCGGCGCCATTGCCATGACCGAGCCCAATGCGGGCAGCGACCTGGCGGCGATGAAGACACGCGCCAGCCGCACCGGCGACGGCTGGCAGCTCGACGGCGCCAAGATCTTCATTACCAACGGTCAGGTGGCCGACATGGTGATCGTCTGCGCCAAGACCGACACCGGCGCCGGTGCCAAGGGGGTGTCGCTGTTCCTGGTGGATACCTCGCTGCCCGGCTTCTCACGGGGCAAGCCGATCAAGAAGATCGGCCAGCACGCCAGCGATACCGCCGAGCTGTTCTTCGATCGGCTGCAGCTACCCGCCGACGCCCTGCTCGGCGACGAAGGTGCCGGTTTCCGCTACCTGATGCAGGAGCTGCCCCGGGAGCGACTGGGGGTGGGCGCCAGGCGCTGGGTTCCATGGAGGGCGCCCTGGCGCTGACCCTGGACTACGTCAAGGAGCGCCGCGCCTTCGGCCAGGCGGTGTGCGACTTCCAGAACACCCGCTTCACCCTGGCCGAGGTGCGCGCCCGAATCGACATGGGCCGTGCCTACTTCGAGCACTGCGTGACGAAGTATCGCCGCGGCGAGATGAGCAGTACCGATGCCGCCATCCTCAAGCTCCAGCTCAGCGAGATGCAGTGCGACAACATCGATGCCTGCCTGCAGCTCTTCGGCGGCTATGGCTATACCCGTGAATATCCGATCTCGCGCTTCTATGTGGACGCGCGAGTCCAGACCATCTACGCCGGGACCTCGGAGATCATGAAGGAAGTGATCGCGCGCTCGCTGCTTGGCAGGGGCACCGCACCCGCCTGACATGAGGCCACGTCCAGGATACTGCGCTTCAGGAGACACCACATGCTGTTCGATTCAGTCGTCATTCTCGATGGCGCCCGCACTGCCATCGGCAGCTTCGGCGGCAGCCTGGCCGGCCTCACCCCCCATGAGATGGGCAGTATCACCGCCCGCGAGGCAATCCGGCGCGCCGGCATCGAGGCCGAGGCGATCGATCACTCGGTGTACGGGCACATCATTACCACCGGCCCCCAGGACGCCTACCTGGCCCGCCATATCGCCATGGATGCCGGAGTGCCCCAAGGCGCGGCGGCCTTCAACGTCAACCGGCTCTGCGGTTCCGGCGTGCAGGCGCTGATCTCCGCCGCCCAGCAGATCGCCCTGGGCGACAGCCACTTCGCCCTGGCAGGGGGCGCCGAGTCGATGAGCCGCGGCGCTTACCTGCTGCCGCCCCAGGCCCGCAACGGCCTGCGCATGGGGCACGCCGAGGTGACGGACATGACCCTGGGCGTTCTCAGCGACCCCTTCGGCAGCGGCCATATGGCGTCACCGCCGAGAACATCGCCAGCCGCTTCGGCCTGAGCCGAGAGGAGGTCGACCAGTTCGCCCTGGAGAGCCACCAGAAAGCTGCCCGCGCCATCGCCGCGGGGCACTTCGACGGTCAGGTCGTGCCGGTCACCGTCAGGCGGGGTCGCGAGGAGCACCGCTTCGATCGCGACGAGCATGTTCGCGATGGCGTGACCCTCGCCGACCTGGCCAGGCTAAGGCCCGCCTTCCAGAAGGAGGGGCTGGTCACCGCCGGCAATGCCTCCGGCCTCAACGACGGCGCCGCCTCGCTGGTACTGGCCCAGGCCGACGAGGCCAGCAGACGCGGCCTGACACCCCGGGCACGGATCGTCGCCGGCACGGTGGCCGGGGTCGAGCCAGCGCTGATGGGGCTGGGGCCGATACCCGCGGTGAAGCGCTGCCTGGCCCAGGCAGGGCTAACCATCGGCGACATCGACGTGATCGAATCCAACGAGGCCTTCGCCGCCCAGGCCATGGCGGTGGCCCGTGAGCTCGACTTTCCCACCGAACGTCTCAACCCCAACGGCGGTGCCGTGGGTCTCGGGCACCCGGTCGGCGCCACCGGGGCGATCCTGGTGCTCAAGGCCCTGGCCGAACTGGAGCGCACCGAGGGCCGCTATGGACTGATCACCCTGTGCATCGGCGGGGGGCAGGGTATCGCGCTCCTGATCGACCGCAAGACCTGAGCGATGAAACCAAGCCATCGGCTCGTGCAAGATCGACCTTTCCGGCTACCGGGTGTTGAGCCACTGTTTCAAAGAGTCGATATAACCATTGTTGCTTAGCAATAGAGTTGGTTACTGTAAATAAGCGATAAAAAAGGGTCTGAGGCATTGTGATGGAGCAGGAAAAAGCAGCAGGTTCCCGCTTTGCGCAGCCAGGCTATTCACAAGAGGCCATTCACGAGAGGCCGTTCATGCCGAATGTTGATTATTACAATAAGAAACCTTGGGTGAGCTACTACCGGACTGCCCGACCTGTAACGGGTCAAGCGGGAGAAGCGGGTGAAGCGCCTGCCAGTCACCACCGTCACGACAACCTGCCGGCGCTCATTCAGGCGGCTGGGGAAACCTACCGTCAACAACTCGCCTTCACCACCTGCATGCCCAACGGCATGAATGGTCGCCTGACCTACGGCGAGGTCGATGAAATGTCGGATGCCTTCGCCGTGTATTTACGCGAGTGCGTCAAGCTGGAGCCGGGCACACGCGTGGCCGTTCAGATGCCCAACTGCCTGACGCTGCCCGTTGTTGCCTTTGGCATCCTCAAGGCCGGCTGTATCCTGGTGAACGTCAATCCGCTCTATACCAAAAGGGAGATGGAGCACCAGTTCAATGACAGTGGTGCGCAAGCACTGGTCATCGTCGACATGTTTGTCGACAAGCTGGAGGCGATCATTGAACGGACGGACATCAAGCAGGTAGTGGTCACCTCTATTGCCCAATGGTTCCCTCCTGTTGTGAAGCGGGTATTGCAGCTGGTACTCAAATACTGGAACCGGGCAATCCCCAAATACTCGCTGGATGTCGATACCATCGATCAAGCCCTGAATATAGGCCGGGAAGCGAAGGCCGCGGCCGGCATCGATGTTCGCCGGTACTGGCAGCACTTGAGCCGGTCGGATACTGCCCTGTTGCAATACACCGGGGGCACCACAGGCGTCAGCAAGGGCGCCGAGCTGACCCATGGCAACCTGATCAGTAACCTGGAGCAGGTGGATTCGGTTGCCGGTGGTCACATCGAGCCGGGCAAGGAGTGCATCCTGACGGCCTTGCCGATCTACCACATCTTCGCCTTCACCGTTAACATGCTGGCGTTTTACCACAAAGGGGCGCACAACGTCCTCGTGCCCAGCCCGCGCCCGATTCAGAACTGCCAGCGCGCTTTCGACAACTACCCCATCTCCTGGATCTCGGGCGTCAACACCCTGTATAACGCCCTGCTGAACGAGGAGTGGTTCACTGTCTATCCCCCTCCCTCCATGAGGGTGGCACTGGCAGGTGGCACCGCACTGCACAAGGCAGTCGCCGAGCGTTGGCGCACGGTGGTGGGTAGCCCCATTGCCGAGGGCTATGGCCTGACGGAAACCTCCCCGGTCATCTGTTTCAACCCCATTGGCCAGGAGCGCCCCGACTGCATCGGAATACCGGCCCCGGAGACCGATGTGCGCCTTGTCGATGAGCAGGGCGAGCCGGTACCGGTCGGCGAGCCGGGTGAGATCATCGTGCGCGGGCCCCAGGTCATGAAGGGGTACTGGAATCGCCCCGAGGAGACCGCCGGCGCCATCAAGGATGGCTGGTTCTATACGGGCGATATCGGCGTCATGGCCGAAGACGGCTATTTCAAGATTGTCGATCGCAAGAAGGACATGATCCTGGTCAGCGGCTTCAACGTTTACCCCAATGAAGTCGAAGACTGCATCGCCCGTATTCCGCAGGTGCAGGAGTCAGCGGTGATTGGTGTCGTCGATGACCAGACCGGAGAAGCCGTCCATGCCTATGTGGTCTTGCGCGAGGAAGGCATCACCGAGAAGGATGTCATCGCGCATTGCAAGCAGGAGCTGGCTGCCTACAAGGTGCCCAGAAAAATCGTGTTCTGGAGTGAGTTGCCCAAGACACCGGTTGGCAAGGTCTTGCGCAAGGAAGTGCGAGCCACCGTCACGGGCGGCTGATCGGGTGATTTATCAGAGTCGATAACAACCATTGATAACAACCGTTGATAACAACAAAGCTGGAGCATAATGCATGCTGAGCCCACTGGAAGAGAGCTTATTGTCCATCATGATGGTGATCATCATGTTTGGCATGGGGTCATCGCTGACCTTCAAGGATTTCAGGCTGGCCATGCGCCATCCTCAAGCCGTTGGGGTCGGTTTTGCCTCCCAGTACATGCTGATGCCATTGATCGCTTTTCTATTATCGCGAGTGCTCAACCTGACCCCTGAGCAGACGGTTGGTCTGGTGCTGATTGGCTGCATGCCCGGCGGGACGACGTCCAATATCTTCGCCTACTTCTCGAAAAGTCTGCTCAGCTTGAGCATCATGATGACCATCTGCTCCACCCTGGCCGGTTTTGTCATGGTGCCCCTGCTGATGGAGTTCTACACCCAGGGCATCGATGACGCCTTTCGCATCCCGCCGGATCAGATCGCCCGGCTGCTCTTCGTGCTGCTGATTCCCACCCTTGTCGGCATGTGGCTGCGTCGCAGGAACTCCAACATCGGCGCCGTCATCGAGCTGATGGGGGGCGTGCTCGGTGCCATCGTCATCCTCTTCCTGGTGGTTACCTGGGTGCCCCGGAACTGGCGCCTGCTGGTTGAGACCGGCTGGGAAGTCTATGCCGCTGTCATTCTGATAGGCCTCATCGGCTTCGCCTTCGGCTACTTGTTCTCCCGCGTACTGCGGCTGAATCCCCAGAAAGCCAGGACGGTGTCGCTGGAAACCGGCATTCAAAATGGTCCCCTGGCGGCATTGATTGTCATCATGACGTTTGCCGATGAAACCCAGCAGCTCATCCTGCTGATACCTGTCATGTACTCACTATTCATCGTCATCAACTCTACCATTGCCACCGTCTTCTATCGTCGCTGGACCCGGCGTGAGGAGCTGGCACGGGACCAGGCCAAGGTCGAACCGGCGTGACGAAGCGAACTCGCCGGCTGCTATCGGTCAAGGGATGGCGCCAGGCGGCTTAGGCAGTGAAGTGGTCGCCCGCCGGTAGGCGGCGGGCGAATTGCCGGTCCAGGCCTTGAAGGCGCGGCTGAAGCAGGCCAGATCCTGGAACCCCAGTTCGTCGGCGATGGCCGACAAGGATCGCTCGGTGCGGGTCAACGCCTGGATGGCGAAGTCACGCCGGAATTCGTCCTTCACCGCCTGGAAATGGGTGCCCTCGGCGGCCAGTCTGCGGGCCAGCGTGCGCACTGACATATGCAGCGCCCCTGCCACGTCGTGCACCGAACCGGAAGAGGCCAGATGACGCGACAGGTGTTCGCGCACCCGGTGCGATACCACGCGATCTTCGAACGAAACATAGAACCAGTCGGCCGGGGCCCGGCGCAAAAAGGCCCCAAGGTGCTTCTTGGTCTGGCGGATCGGCTGCTCGAACAGGGCGGCGTCGATATAGATCGCGGTCTGTCGGCGCTCGAAGCTCACCTTGCCCGGGTAGAAGTAGAGATAGTCGGCGCTATGGGCCGGCTGGGGATAGGCACATTCCATCTTCAGCAACGGAATCTTGCGCGCGATCATCCACGAGGCGATACCGTGAAACAGCTTGAGCATCAGCTCATGCACCAGAATACGGCTGCCCACCGGCGGGCGATGCTCCACCAGCGCCACCCTCAGCAGGCCATCCTCGACGCTGTACTCGTAACCGAAGTCATCCAGCACGATACGGAAGAACAACGTGTAGCGATGCAGCGCCACCTTCAGCGTCGGCGCCTCCAGCACGCTGAGGCAGAGCAGCTTGAGCGTGCCGCCTCGCAGCGGCCTGGCGAAGAACCCCGGCGTCTCGTCATCGTACTCGTTGACCAGCAGCCGATAGAGGGTGGAGAACTGATCCACCGTCACACGCCCATGGGTAGCCGTGAGCAGGAACGGCGAGATCCCCGCGCGCTCGAGATAGCCCCCACGGGCACTCTCCGCGACAGGAACGCCGCGAAACAGCTCGTTGACGAAATGCATGGAGACCGTGACGGTCACTGAAGGCCCATCCTGGAAGTGAGATAAACAATAGCGATGCTCGAACCATCATGCCTTTTTTGGTGCATGTCGCAATGGTGCGGACCAATGAACCAGGCCCTATCACGCTTGATAGGGCCGGTCAGCTTGCTGTCACCACACCGAGGTTCGCCTGGGCCCCAGCCTTGTGGGACGATGGGAGTTTTCCCAAGGAAAGCCGGCCATGCTCGAATTCCGTGACGTGCACAAGGCCTACCCCACGCCCCAGGGCCCGCTGACGGTACTGGAGGGTATCGACCTGCAGCTAAGTGCCGGCGAGAGCCTGGCTCTGATGGGGGAGTCGGGCTGCGGCAAGTCGACCCTGCTGCACCTGGCGGCGGGCCTTGACCTGCCGGAGGCCGGCGAAGTCGTGATTGCCGGCCAGGCCATCTCCGCGCTGGAGGACCCTGCCCGGGCCCGGCTGCGCCGCGATTCCCTGGGCCTGGTATTCCAGCAGTTTCACCTGGTGCCGAGCCTGAACGTGGGTGACAACCTGCGCCTGCAGGCGCGGCTGGCCGGGCGGGAAAATCCCGAGTGGTCGGCGCATCTCATGGAGCGGCTGGGCCTTGCCGGTCTGGAGCGTCGCTACCCGGAGCAGCTCTCCGGCGGCCAGCAGCAGCGCCTGGCCATCGGTC
>NZ_AZQX01000333.1:0-16257 GCF_000568385.1 Halomonas sp. BC04 | reverse complement strand
TTTCTTACCAGTGAACACCGGGTTCTCGACGAACCAGACTCCAGACTCGCGTTGTGTCGAATTCTATCGAGAACGAAGTGGGCACGGGCTGCATTGCGCTATAGTCGGTAACGTTGTCGTTCCTGAGGGAGTTGGCAGCAACAACGTGTGTTCAAAGATTTCGAAAAATCCGGCTTGGAACTTTCTCGCCAAAGCCATTTCTGAGCGAGGCGCACTAGCCGGTGTTCAATTGGCTTCTTGCTGGCCAGGCTACAAAGGCATGCAGAAATTCATAGCCAAGTCACCGAAGAAAAACCTTATAGTCTATCGAGAAATTGCCTCCTCAATAACAGAGGATGACGTTATCGATACTTTCGATAGCCTCAAGTTAGGCACCGAGCTAGCGACCGAAGCGGGTTTCGACCATATACAAGTTCATGCTGCACATGGCTATCTTTTCAATCTCATCATCGACTCTCGGTTTTCGCGGCATTCCAAGCTAGCTATGGAAAAATTGGGAGAATGGACTGAGCAGCTCGCAGAGCTTGAAATCGAAACTTCAATCCGACTTTCTCTAGCCACTGGCGCAGCAGAGCTAGACGACACTGAGTCACACGATTCCTTCGACCGAATCGCCGGGTTGGGATTCAACTATATCGATCTTTCTTCAGGTTTTTATAATTTAAGCAAGCGGCTTATCTATCCGTCGTCCGGCGAGTTACTTTCGCAAAGAATAGCCGCCACTGTTGAGCTCGCGTCGCGGCACCCTCAGCAGGATTTCATAGCCTCCGGAAAGTCCCTCATAGGCTGGGACACAACTCTGCCAAAAAATGTGCACATCGGCATCTGTCGCGACCTGATCGCAAACCCAAACTATCTGAAAGACCACTCCAACGGTTGCCAAAACAGAATGAAATGTCACTACCATTCGCGGGGCGCGGATTTTCTTACTTGTGGAAAATGGGACAGTTCTTGATCAGTGTAGCTATGCCTCGAAAAGTCAGCGCACGCTTAACTCGTTTAATCGCTCCGACTGAACCAACATCCCAGGCGGCTATAGCTCACTACTGCAGTAGCTGATCAACAACTTGCAATACCTCACTTAAAACATGGTCAAGAGGCTGCGAAGCATCAACCACAACAAAGCGTTCAGGGTTCAACCTAGCCTGCGTCAAATAGCCTTCGCGAGCTTTGTGAAGAAAATCCAATGTTTCCTTCTCTAACCTATCTAGGTTACTGCCACGCGTGCCCACTCGCGCGAGACCTACCTCCGGGTCCAGATCGAGGATGATTGTCAGATCGGGCTGTAGACCGTCCACTGCGAGGTCATTCAGCGTTGTGATTAGCTCTAGGGGAAGACCCCTTGCGTGATGCTGAAAGCTTAGGGTCGCTGAATCGAAGCGGTCACATACGACCACTTTGCCTGCTTGAAGAGCAGGAAGAATTTTCTCACGCACGTGCTGCGCACGCGCAGCAGCGAATAGCATTAACTCTGTCACAGGCGCCATCTCACCAGCGTCCGTTGACAAAAGAATTTCTCTAATTTTTTCCCCAATAGGCGTGCCACCAGGCTCGCGAGTAAAAAGAGCTTCTCTACCTTGATATTTCAAATGATCACGCAGGGCTCCGATCACCGTGGTTTTTCCAGCTCCATTGCTCCCGTCAATGACAATCATGCGGCCTTGGTTCATACGATCCTTCCACCGTCAACGGTACTCAGCACTAGGCGTATACGCTGTAACATTGGGGGCTCCTGTGCAGATAGCCGCTATCCCATATTCATACTGCGCCCATCAATCATCGATTGCGAATGTAGCGGTTCACGGCATTGTTGTGTTCCCGCAGGGTGCGCGAAAAATGGTGCGTTCCATCGCCCCGGGAAACGAAATAGAAGGTATCACCGGGTAGCGGATCCACCGCCGCCTCCAGCGAGGCACGCCCCGGCATGGCGATCGGCGTGGGCGGCATACCGTCGATGACATAGGTGTTGTAGGGGGTGGCCTCGCGCAGGTCGGCCCGAGTGATGCGCCCCTCGTAGCGCTCTCCCATCCCGTAGATCACCGTCGGGTCGGTCTGCAGGCGCATGCCGGTCTCCATGCGCCGCTTGAAGACACCGGCAATCTCGCGACGCTCCTCCGGCGCACCGGTTTCGCGCTCGATCAGAGAAGCCATGATCAAGGCCTCGTAGGGCGTCTCGATGGTCAGGTCGTCGCTGCGACCTTCCCATACCTCATCGAGGATCCGCTCCATGCGCAACATGGCCTGGCGAAGGATATCCAGGTCGCTCATACCCTTGTGGTAGCGGTAGGTATCGGGAAAGAACCAGCCCTCGGGAAAGCGGCCTTCTCGGTCGAGCAGGGCCATCACCTCCTCGTCGGAAAGTCCTTCGGTACGGTTCTCCAGCTTGGGCGCCGAATCGAGATGGGCACGCATCTGCCGGAAGGTCCAGCCCTCGGGAATCGTCAACGGATAGGTCACCACCCGGTCGCTGCCCAGCAGTTCGATAAGGTCCCGCCCGCTCATCCCCGGCTCGAGCATGTACTCCCCGGCACGCAGCCGCGGAATCGCCTCCGGTTCAAGGCGAGTCAGCAAGCGAAAGGCCCAGACGTCCTCGATCACGCCACGCTCCGCCAGATCCGTTACCGCCCGATTGAAGCCTGCCCCACGCGGCACTTCGTAGAGGGTCTCCTCCTCTACCGCGATGGGCGCCTCGAGCCGGCTCTCCCAATAGCGATAGCCGGCAAAGGCCGCCACGCCGGCCACGACCACCAGCACCGCCAGAAACTTGACTAGACGCAACATGCGAATTCCTCATTCACTCTGCAAAGCCCATCGGGTAATCCAGCAGGTCGTGGGCCACGGCCTGGAGGTGTCGATGGATAGGTCCTATCGGCCAGTTCGCCAACCGGGTGCCTTCGGCGTCATCGAGCCGCGCCACGGGCCAGACTCCCTGCACCGAATTGACCAGCCAGACCGCCTCGGCCCCGGCCAGCGCATTCGGCTTAGCCTGGACCTCGGAGACAGGGAGACGTTCCAGCAACGCGGCGCGCAGGGTACCCGCCACGCCGCAGTCGTCCAGCCGTGGCGTCTCCAGACGCCCCTCCCGCTGCCAGAACAGGTTCATGCACGTCGCTTCCACCAGCCAGCCGTCGCTACTGCACAACACACCTTCCGCCAGGTCGGGATCCGACCATTCGGCCCGAGCCAGCACGTTCTCCAGCCGATTGAGATGCTTGAGCCCGGCGAGCAGTGGCTGAACGCCCAGACTTAGCCGGCAGTGCCGGACCCGCACTCCATCCCGCCAGCGCCATGGCTGTGGTGAAAAGCTCGTCGCCTGCCAGCGCAGGCGCGGCAAGGAAGAAGCCGGCGGCAGGTAGCCCCGGCCACCGCTACCCCGGGTGAGGATCAGCTTGAGAACCCGGAGTCCCGGGCCGGCCTGGCCTGGCAGCCGATCCAGCTCGTCTCGCGGCAGAAGCGGTATGCCAAGCACCTGGCAGCCACGGGCCAGGCGTGCCATGTGCCGGTCCCACAGCAGCGGCTGGCCATCGCGGACCAGCACCGTCTCGAACAGGCCGTCGCCATAGGCCAGGCCGCGATCGTCCAGTGGCACCCACTGATGCTCAGGCGCCCGGGGCATGGTCATCACACCTTGGAAAAGACAAGGGTACCGTTGGTGCCGCCGAAACCGAAGGAGTTGGACAGCGCCACATCGATCTTCATCTCCCGGGCGGTATGCGGCACGTAGTCCAGGTCGCATCCCTCCTGGGGATTGTCCAGGTTGATGGTCGGCGGCGCCACCTGGTCACGGATGGCCAGTATGCTGAACACCGCCTCGACGGCACCAGCCGCACCCAGCAGGTGGCCGATCATCGACTTGGTGGAACTGACCGCTACCGAATTCGCCGCACTGCCCATGACCTTCTTCACCGCCCGGGTCTCGGCCAGGTCGCCGGCCGGCGTGGAGGTGCCGTGGGCATTGATGTAGTCGACCGCGGCAGGCTCGATGCCCGCATCGCGAATGGCATTGCGCATGGAGAGTGCTGCACCGCTGCCATCTTCCGGCGGCGCCGTCATGTGGAAGGCATCGTCGCTCATGCCGAACCCGGTCAGTTCGGCATAGATCTTCGCCCCGCGCGCCTTGGCATGCTCGTACTCCTCGAGCACCAGGATGCCGGCGCCATCGGAGAGGACGAACCCGTCCCTGTCGCGGTCCCAGGGACGACTGGCCGCCGTGGGATCGTCGTTGCGATTCGACAGCGCCCGGGCGGCAGAGAAGCCGCCGAGGCCAAGCGGCGTGGTCGCCATCTCGGCGCCGCCGCAGATCATCACGTCGGCATCGCCATAGACGATGGTCCGGGCGCTGTAGCCGATATTGTGGGTACCGGTGGTACAAGCAGTGGTAATGGCGATGTTGGGGCCGCGGAAGCCGTGCTGGATCGCCAGATTGCCGGAGATCATGTTGATGATGGAGCCCGGCACGAAGAACGGCGAGATACGACGTGCTCCGCCCTTGTTCAGCGCGTTGTGGTTATGCTCGATCATCGGCAGCCCGCCGATGCCTGAGCCGACCGCCACGCCGATGCGCTCGGCGTTCTCCTCCGTGCACTCGATGCCGGCATCGGCAATGGCCTGGGCACCCGCTGCAATCCCGTACTGGATGAACAGGTCCATCTTGCGGGCATCCTTGGGGTTGAGGTAGGGACTGATGTCGAAATCCTTTACCGACCCACCGAACCGGGTATTGAAGCTGGTGGCATCGAAATGTTCGATAGGGGCGATGCCGCTCTTGCCGGCCAGGATGCTTTCCCAGCTCTCGTCAACGGTGTTGCCCACCGGTGTCACCAGACCGAGTCCGGTCACCACAACTCTACGAGCCATCAGTATTCCTCCCGACAACCTTGATGACACGGCCCGTCCACAGGGCCGTCAGTGGGCGCATTATACCGAAGATGCCCCCTCCTTGGGCAGCAAACAACCCGCCCCAATAATAGCGAAAGCCGCCCTGGCCAACAGGACGGCTTTCGAGGGTCGCGCAAACGGACCCATACACCTCAGCAAGCGGTTACGACCGCGCCCTTACTGGTGGGCGTTGACGTAATCAATGGCTTCCTGAACGGTGGTGATCTTCTCGGCTTCCTCATCGGGAATTTCGGTATCGAATTCTTCTTCGAGCGCCATGACCAGCTCGACGGTGTCCAGGGAATCAGCGCCCAGGTCTTCGGTAAAGGAGGAGCTATTCTGGATATCCTCTTCCTTGACGTTCAGGCGCTCGGCCACAACCTTCTTCACGCGCTCTTCGATGGTGCTCATTATGACGTACTCCAGTCGTTCAAGTTAGCCGTTCAGATGACCAGCCGGTTGGTCCACAACCTCAAGTTGCGGGGTAGTTTATAGACGCCCCACCGTCGGCGCAACCGCCGACCGGCGGGAGCCTCAACGCATGTTCATACCACCGTTGACCTGCAGGGTCTCACCGGTGATATAGCCAGCACTCTCACCGGTCAGAAAACCGACGGCTGCGGCAATCTCAGCGGGCTCACCGAGCCGCGACAGAGGAATCTGGTCAAGCAGCATCTTGTGCTGCTCCTCGGGCAGGCTCTGGGTCATGTCGGTGGCGATGAAGCCGGGAGCCACCGCATTGACCGTAATGGCACGCGACGCCACTTCACGGGCCAGCGCACGGGTGAAGCCTTCCATGCCCGCCTTGGCGGCAGCATAGTTGGTCTGTCCCAGATTGCCCATGGTCGCGACCACGGAGCTGATACTGACGATACGACCGAAGCGAGCCCGGGTCATACCGCGCAGGCAAGCCTTGGTGACCCGATACACGGACTTGAGATTGGTGTCGAGCACCGAATCCCACTCGTCTTCCTTCATTCGCATCAGGAGATTGTCACGGGTGATCCCGGCGTTGTTGACCAGGATGGTGGGGGCACCAAACTCATCGGTGATCGATTTGACCAGGGCGTCGACACTGGCCTGATCGGTCACGTCCAATGCCCGGCCAGCGCCCTCGATGCCGCCGGCACGAAGATCCTCGTCAATCTTCGCCGCACCGGATTCGGTCGTGGCAGTGCCGATAACGATCCGCCCCTGGCGGCCCAGTTCATGGGCGATGGCCCGCCCAATGCCGCGACTGGCCCCTGTCACCAGGGCGATTCTGCGTTCGCTCGTCATAGCGGTTCCCGATTTGAATGCTGTTTGAATCGATGGGGCCACACTCACCCCAATGGCTTGTCCCGTCCCAACGTCATCACTGCGAGGCCGACTCACGAGCCAGCTCCAGCGCCGCTACCAGGCTATCGGGGTCATTGACCGCCAAGCCCTTGCTGCCCTTGGCAATTCGCTTGCCAAGACCGGTCAGCACCTTGCCCGGCCCGCACTCGATGAACACCTCGGCGCCCCCCTCCACCATGGCCTCGACGCAGGAGGTCCAGCGCACTGGCTGGTAGAGCTGCTCGACCAGGCGCGTACGCAACGTCTCGACATCCGCATGCGCCTGGGCATCGACATTCTGATAGACGGTATAGCGCGGTGCACGCATGTCGAGCTCCGCCATGGCGGCCTTGAGCTCCTCCGCCGCCGGACGCATCAGGCACAGTGCGACGGCACCGATACCGGCAACGGCATGGCCCGCTTGGCTCCCGCCCCCTGGCACAACACGATGGCACGCTCGACCGCCGCCTTGCTGCCGGCAATCACGACCTGCCCCGGCGCATTGTAGTTGACGGCCGCGACCACATCATTCTGCTCGGCTTCGGCGCAGGCCTTTTCAACGGTAGCATCGTCGAGGCCGAGAATGGCCGCCATCCCGCCCTGGCCAAGCGGCACGGCACGCTGCATCGCATCGCCCCGCAGCTTGACCAGGCGGACCCCATCGGCAAAGCCGATGACACCGGCACAGACCATGGCGCTATACTCGCCCAGGCTATGGCCCGCCATGGCGCTTGGCCGCGGCCCTTCCAGCTCCTGCCAGACGCGCCAGATGGCAACACTGGCGGTCAACAGGGCCGGCTGGGTGCAGGCAGTCGCGTTGAGCGCCTCCTCGGGGCCCTCTTGTACCACTTGCCACAGGTCGTAGCCTAACGCTTCGTTTGCTTCCTCGAAGGTGGTGCGGACGACGCTGTAGCGTTCGGCCAGCTCGCGCAGCATGCCAATCTGCTGGGAGCCCTGCCCGGGAAATACGAGGGCAAGAGGTTGAGTCATGTCGTTTTACCTATGCTCTTGTTGAATCCGTTCATGCCGGCTGCCGAGCTCGAGAGCCAGTTGAGACGGCAGGCCTCGACTGACTTCTTGTACCGCTCGCAACACGGCATAGGAGAAGCCAGTGGCATCGGCGCCACCATGGCTCTTGATCACGATTCCATCGAGTCCCAGCAAGCTGGCACCATTATAGCGAACCGGATCCAGGTCATTCTTCAAACGCCGCAGCGCCGGCCTGGCCAACAACCCCACCAGACGACTACCCCAATGCGCCTCGAAGGTCGCCTGCACACGCTCGATCAACATCCGCGCCAGTCCTTCGCTTGCCTTGAGCACTGCATTGCCGACGAAGCCGTCGCAGACGACCACATCGGCTGCGCCGGCGAAGATGCCGTCGCCCTCGACGAAGCCGCAATAGTTCAGTGACGACATACCGCTCAGCCAGGCATCCGCCTCCCGCACGCTGGCACTGCCCTTGGTGCCCTCGCTGCCCACGTTCAGCAAGGCCACCCGAGGTGACGCCAGGCCGTCGACGTGTCGCGCCATGACACTGCCCATACGCGCGAAGTCCACCAAGCGCCCGGCGCTGACATCGACGTTGGCACCCAGGTCCAGCAGGTAGCAGCGCCCCTCGCCTCGCGTGGGTATCGCCGTACTGATGGCCGGCCGGGGAATGCCCGCCACCGTCCCCAACTCACGCCGGGCCAGCGCCATCAACGCCCCGGTGTTCCCCGAACTGACGCCGGCCACCGCACCACCACTGGCCAGGTGAGCCAGCATGCAAGCCATGCTGGTATCGCCACCGCGACGCAATGCATCGGTGGGGCGCTGGTCCTGGCGGATCATCTCTGGGGCGTGATGGATAGACAAATGCGAACCAGCCGCGGCGAGGTGCCGCGGCAGGCTCTCTAGCTCGGATTCCAGCAGGTCGCGAGGGCCAAACAGATCGATCGACAGGCCTGGCCGGGCCAGCACCGCCGCTGCCGACCCTTGGACGGCAGCGGCTGGGCCCGAATCCCCTCCCATCGCATCGACGGCGACCCGCACGCTCAATGGCCGAGCATCACTGACAAGCTGTCGACTCAGGCGTCGACGATCTTGCGGCCACGGTAGAAGCCGTCGGGAGCAATATGGTGACGCAGGTGTGTGGTGCCGGTTTCCTTGTCCTGGGACAGGGTCGGGCCGCTCAGCGCATCGTGGCTACGACGCATGCCGCGCTTGGAACGGGTCTTACGGTTCTGTTGAACTGCCATGGGAAATCACTCCAGAGTGAATCGACAATGAATCAGGATTTTCCCTTGAGGCGACGCAGCACCTCAAAGGGATTCGCAGGAGTCGGCTCGGACGATACGGCCTCCTCCCCGCTACTCAGCTGGTCGCGCGAGACCCGACACAGGGCCTCGTCGTGGTAAACCACCTGGGGCAGGCTGAGGATGAGTTCATCCTCGACCATCTCCAGCAGGTTCAGCTGTTCGTTTTCCACCAGCACCGGCTCGTGGGTGCTCGGCAGCTCTGCTGCCAGCGCATCGCTCGTGACCATGCCCAGCAGGAACTCGCTTTCGACATGCTGTGACAGCGGCTCGAGGCAGCGGCGACAAGGCAACTGCAGCTCGGCCTCCAGGCGGCCGTGAATCACGCGGCGGCCCTGGGGGTCAATGGCAAAATCGAGCCATACCTGGCAGTCGCCCAGCTGCTTACCCACCTGCTCGGCGAGACGCTCGAACAGGTCGAGCGCCACCAGGCCTTCGAGGCGTTCGGCGCGGGAGGCGAGCTTGTAGGGCTCGACCCTATTGGGAAGTCGTGAGGTCAACATAGGCGCGCAATGATAGGCACTCCCCCGCCCCCTGTCAAAGACGCCTTCGCGACGGGTTACAATGGCGTCCTTCAAGACCGTCGATGCGCCGCATGCGGCCCCACCTTCAGGAGACTCTCATGCCACGACTCATACTCGCCTCCGGCTCGCCCTGGCGCCGCCAACTGCTTGATCGCCTGGGATTGCCGTTCGACTGGGCGAGTCCTGATATCGACGAAAGTCCTCGCCCCGACGAGCCCCCCGAAGCGCTGGTGCACCGCCTCTCCCTGGCCAAGGCCGGCGCCGTGGCCGAAGCGTATCCCGACCACCTGGTCATCGGTTCGGACCAGGTGGCGGTCTTCGACGGGGATATCCTCGGCAAGCCCGGCGACGCAACCACGGCACGGGCACAGCTGGCACGCTTCTCCGGCCATCGCGTGCGCTTTCTCACCGGCCTGGCGCTGATCGACAGCCGCGCCGGGCGCCACTGGGTCTGTCACGAGCATTACGATGTCGTGTTTCGCCAGCTCAGCGATGCCGAGATTTCCCGCTACGTGGAGCGGGAGCAGCCACTGGACAGCGCCGGCAGCTTCCGCATGGAGGGGCTGGGCATCGCCCTGTTCGAGAAGCTAGAGGGGGATGACCCTAACACCCTGATCGGCCTGCCGCTGATCCGCCTCTGCGCCTTGCTGCGCGAGGCGGGACTGGACCCGCTAAGGTAGAGCCAACCCAGTGAGCGGCGCCGGGGACAGGCCGAAGCGGAGGTCCTTATCCAGGGATGGAAAAGGTAGCGCCCAGGGATGGGTTCACAGCGCCTCCGCGCAGGCCTGTCGCCGGAAAAGCCGCGACTCCAGGCGCTGGGCGACCAAGGCGATCAGGGCGATCAGGGCAGCTGATAGCGTACCGGCGACTGGCTCGACGACACGCCGGCCCACTCGGCGGCGACGCGACCGAACTGGCGGGACAGGCGCTCGAAAGGATCGAGACGGGGGGTATAGTCATGGATGCGCAGCTCGTCGAACAGCTCATGGGACAGGGCGTCCAGGCTGCTGATGCCATCGATGAGCCCCAGCTCCAGCGCCTGCTCCCCGTTCCAGATCAGTCCACTGAATAGCCTGTCGTCCTCGGCCAGCCGATCACCACGCCCGGCCTGGACGGCATCGATGAACTGCCGGTGAGTGGTATCCATCACCGACTGCCAGAAGTCGCGCTCTTCGGGTGCCACCGGCGAGAAGGGGTCGAGGAACCCCTTGTTCTCGCCACTGACATAGATGCGGCGCTCGATACCCAGATGGTCGATGGCCTCCTCGAAGCCGAAGCTGGCGAATATCACCCCGATCGAACCCACCAGGCTGGCCGGCGCCGCCACGATCTCGTCGGCCGCGGCGGCAATATAGTAGGCCCCGCTGGCACCGATATCCTCGATCACGGCAATGATCGGCTTGTCGCCCTTCTCGCGCAGCCTGAGTATCTCGTTGAAGACGCGCTGAGACTGAACGGGACTGCCGCCGGGGCTATCGATATGCAGCACGACCGCGGCGGCGGTTTCCGCCTCCCAGGCCCGGTTGAGCCCCCTGATGATGCGCTCGGCACTGGCCGGCGACTCGCTGTCGATGACACCATGAACCTTGACCACACCCAGGTGCTGTCGCTCGGGCTCCCGCGCGCCAGGATCAAGGAAGATGCTGTAGAAGGTGGCTGACAGGGACGCCAGTATCAATGCGGCAAAAAAGAAGCGAAAAAAGAGCTTCCAGCGCCGGGTACGACGCTGCTCGACCAACACGCCACCGATCCAGCGATCCAGCATCTCCTGCTGAGCCAGCCGCTGACGCTCCCGCAGGGTCTCGGCACTCTCCGGCGGCGGAGGTGGCGAGGAGGCCTGCGCCTGCCGCAGCCGGCGCGCCTCCTCGGGGCTCAGCTCAGGCCCTTCGGTCCAGCGATCCTCCGGTCCTTCTTCCCGCTTGTCATCCCGCTTGTCATCACTCATGGCTCGCGTCCCTTACAGCCGTCTATCGATTCAACCAGTCAAACAGCTCCGGCACCGCTTCCGCGGTGAACACGGGGCGGCTGGCCGCCAGGCGCTCGGGGGCATGCACACCCCATGTCACGGCAATCCGATCCATGCCCAGCGCCCGAGCCATCTCCAGATCATATTCAGTGTCGCCAATCATCACCGCCTCCCCGACATCGACGTCCAGCTCGACCAGGAGTTCCTCCAGCATCTGCGGGTGGGGCTTGGAGCGCGTCTCGTCGGCGGTACGGCTGGCATGGAACCAGCCTGCGCTTCCGCTCTCGCGGAAGATGCGATCCAGGCCGCGCCGGCTCTTGCCGGTCGCCACCGCCAGGCGACGCTCGCTGATGTCACGCAGGCCCGCGACACCCGCCTCGACACCGGGAAAGAAGCGCATTGGCGTGGTATCACCCTCGACGAAATGGAAGGCGTAGCGACTGCGCAACAACTCAGAGCGCCCGGGATCGATCCCGGGACAGAGCTTGTCAATGGCCTCGGGCAGTCCCAGGCCGATGATGTCGCGTATCGCGTCATCGGCCAGTTCCCCCCATCCGGCTTCCAGGGACGCCGCCTGCATGCAGGAGACGATGCGGGCGGCAGAGTCCATCAGGGTACCGTCCCAGTCGAATATCACCAGTCGATAACGCATCGAGGCTCCAGTTCGGTGATTGAAGGTGGCAAGGTCAGGACAGCTTGCGGGCACGCTGCAACACGGCTTCCAGGTCATTGGGGAGCGGTGCCCGTATCTGTACCGGCCTGCCGCTGGTCGGCTCGGGAAAAGTCAACGACGCCGCATGCAGGAACAGTCGCGACAAGCCCAGCTTGCGTGACAGCACCTCGCCTTCCCGGGTGCCATATTTATCGTCGCCCAGTAGCGGGAAGCCGGCATGGGCCGCATGCACGCGAATCTGATGGGTACGGCCGGTCACCGGCTCCGCCTCGATCAGGGTCGCCCTGGGAAAAGCCTCGCGCACGCCGAAGCGTGTGCGCGAAACCTTGCCGGCGGCATCGACCCTCACCCGGCGCTCCCCGTTGCCGGCATCGAAACGCTCCAGGCGGGCGCTGACGAATTCACGCTTCACCGGCCAGCGCCCCGCCACCAGGGCGAGATACTGCTTGTCCATCTTGTGCTGCTTGAGCGCGTCGTTGAGGGCCAGCAGCGCCGGCCGCGACTTGGCGAGCAGCAGGCAGCCGGAGGTATCGCGATCCAGCCGATGCACCAGCTCCAGAAAGTCGAGATCCTCGCGCACCTGGCGCAGCGCCTCGATCAGGCCGATCTTGACGCCACTGCCACCGTGCACGGCCAGTCCTGCCGGCTTGTTGATCACCAGCCAGTCGCGCCCCTCCACCAGCACGCTTCCTGCCAGCAGGTTGCGCAGGCTGTCGCTGACCTCCCTCACCGCCTCGCGGGGCGTCAGCCGTAGCGGCGGGATACGCACCAGATCGCCCACCACCAGGCGGTAGTCGACCTTGACCCGCTTCTTGTTGACCCGCACCTCACCCTTGCGCACGATGCGATAGACAAGGGCACGCGGGACGCCCTTGAGACGCGTCATCAGGAAGTTGTCGATTCGTTGACCGGCCTGGCCCTCGCCCACTTCCACCCACTGTACGTCGCGCCCTTCGGTCATGACACTCCCGCTCGAATCCTGTTGTGAGCCGGCATTCTAGCCTACTCGGCCACTCGCTGCGCCAATTGCCGCATATTACCATTGCTGCTATATTGCCAGCTCGCTCGGATGGATCCCTTCGGTCCCATAAGCGCCTGCCCGACAGACACGCAGGCCGGAGCGACGAAATCAGGCCGCGACGACCCGTTGACTCGGTCCCGCCGCCGACGAGTGACAACGCGTTACCGATACGACAGCAAGACACCTAGATGTAACGAAGACAGCAGTAACGAGAAAGTAGCAAGCAAGACGTAGCGAAGGCTCCCGTCATGAGCGGGAGTGACACATGACGAAAGTCACAAGGCTGAACGCTACGGATACACCGCTACCGATGGATAGCGACAAACAAGCAGTTACGCCACGCCCGGATCCCGGCCCGCCACTTTGGCGGGCGGTGGCCACGGGAATCGTTCAACATCGTGCCGGTGGCCGGCGTTGGCGAATCGATGAATGCCAGGTGTCTGGCGGTGACCGCAGGGCCGGATGGGAACAGCCCACCGAGACATGTCCTGCCTCCGCCGAGTACTCAACATGATCATGTCGTGCTGGACCCACCGTGGGTACCGGTACGATCGGGCGCCACTGTGCATCCGCGACATGCGCTGAGCACGAGCACGCAGCACCCAGAGGTTCGCCTTCTTCGATGCCCACCGGTGCGTCCAGTTTGCGAGACACTATGAAACGGATGCTCATCAATGCGACCCAGCCTGAAGAACTGCGGGTTGCCCTGGTCGATGGACAACGCCTTTACGACCTGGACATCGAATCCGGTGCCAGGGAACAGAAAAAAGCCAATATCTACCGCGGCAAGATCACCCGCGTAGAGCCCTCCCTCGAAGCCGCCTTCGTCGATTTCGGTGCAGATCGGCATGGCTTCCTCCCCCTCAAGGAGATTTCCCGCGAGTACTTCCTCAAGGAGACCTCGGGCGCCCCAGTATCAAGGAGGTGCTCAAGGAGGGCCAGGAAGTCATCGTCCAGGTCGACAAGGAGGAGCGCGGCAACAAGGGCGCGGCACTCACCACCTTCATCAGCCTGGCCGGCCGTTTCCTGGTACTGATGCCCAACAACCCTCGCGCCGGTGGCATCTCGCGCCGTATCGAGGGTGACGAGCGCAGCCAGCTCAAGGAGGCCATGGGCGAACTCACCGTGCCGGACAAGATGGGCGTGATCGTGCGCACCGCCGGCATCGGTCGCAGCACCGAAGAGCTCCAGTGGGACCTCGACTACCTGGTACAAGTGTGGGAGTCGATCACCGAGGAGGCCGTGAAGCGACCGGCTCCGTTCCTGATCTACCGCGAGTCCAATGTCATCATCCGCGCCATGCGCGATTACCTGCGCCAGGATATCGGCGAGGTGCTGATCGACAGCCCGGTCGTCCATCAGGAAGCGCTGACCTTCATCCGCCAGGTGATGCCCTCCTACCAGCAGAAAATCAAGCTCTACGCCGATGAGGTCCCGCTGTTCTCGCGTTTCCAGATCGAGTCGCAGATCGAGACCGCCTACGAGCGTGAAGTGAAGCTGCCCTCAGGTGGCTCCATCGTCATCGACCACACCGAGGCACTGGTCTCCATCGATATCAACTCGGCCCGTGCCACCCGTGGCAGCGATATCGAAGAGACCGCCCTGCAGACCAACTCCGAGGCCGCCGACGAGATCGCCCGCCAGCTGCGTCTGCGCGATATCGGTGGCCTGGTAGTGATCGACTTCATCGACATGAGCCCGGCACGCAACCAGCGGGAAGTCGAGAACCGCATGCGCGATGCGCTCAAGCTGGACCGTGCACGGGTGCAGATCGGCCGCATATCCCGCTTCGGCCTGATGGAAATGTCACGCCAACGCCTGCGCCCCTCCCTGGGGGAAACCAGCGGCGTAGTATGTCCGCGCTGTAACGGCCAGGGCACCATCCGTGACGTGCGCTCCCTGTCGCTCTCCATCATGCGCCTGATCGAAGAAGAGGCCATGAAGGAGCGCAGCGCACAGATCCGCGCCATTCTGCCAGTGCCGGTCGCGACCTACCTGCTCAACGAGAAGCGGGCCGTACTGGCCGATATCGAGGCCCGCCAGGACGTGCGCGTACTGGTATTGCCCAACCCGGACATGGACACGCCCCACTACGACGTTCAGCGCCTGCGCGATGACCACGTCGAGGAGGATGGCGAACAGGAGAAGTCCAGCTTCGAGCTCTCGGTGGACACCGAGGTGGGCAAGGAACCGGACGCCAGCATCGCCAAACCAGTCTCACGCACCGAAGCCGCGGTAAAGACGGTAATCCATAACGAACCCGCTCCTGCGTCGCTGCAGCACCAACAGCAACAGCAAGAGCCGCAGAAGAGCCCTACCGAGTCGACACCTCCGGCACTGCCGAGCGGTCCCGGCGTCCTCGGCCGCCTGGTAAAGGGCATGGCCAAGTGGCTGGGCACCACTGACGCCACCGAAACTGAAAGCGAAACGACTCGCAAGCCTGCCGCGCCGGCCGAGCCGCAATCCCGCGGAGACGAGCGTGGTGAGCGCAATGGTCGCGGCCGCCAGCGCCGTCCGCGCAGTGAACGCACCGAAGGGCGGGACGAGACCCGCGGTCAGCGTAGCCAGGGCCGCCAGCAGGAAGGTGGACGCGGCGACCGTCAGGCCACCGATCGTCAAGCCAATGATCGTCAAGACAGCCCTGCCGGCTCCAGCCGTGGTGACGCACGAGGCAATCGTGGCGGTGGCGGCCGCGGCCGTCAGGAGAAGCCTCAGCAGCAGGAGGAGAATCGCCAGGAAAGCCGGCAACCCTCACGCGGTCGTGACGACTCGGCCCGCCGTCAGAAGCCGGATAGCGCCGACAAGCCGCAGGAAAAGGTAACGGAGAAATCAGCCGAGAGCGCAAAGCCCTCCGAAACCGCCAAGGTGGATGATGGCAAGCCGAAGCGCACGCGCAATAACCCGCGCAACCGCACGCGAAAGCATGCCATCAACCCCCAGTCGGAAGCCGAGCAGCAGCGCCTGCAGGCCGAAGCTGCCAAGCGAGCCTCAGCGATCAGGCCCAGCCCAATTCGACCGAGGCGCCCACCGAGGCACCCAAGGCGGAAGCCAAGTCCGAGCAGCCGAAGCCGGCCGAACCGCCCAAGGCAGAGGCCAAGCCCGAGCAACCGAAGGCGGCCGAACAGCCGGCCGAGGCAGCCAAGGCGGAGGCCAAGCCCGAGCAGCCGAAAGCTGAACAGCCCAAGCCTGCCGAGGCAGCCAAGGCGGAGGCCAAGCCCGAGCAGCCGAAAGCTGAACAGCCCAAGCCTGCCGAGGCAGCGAAGACAGAGGCCAAGCCCGAGCAACCGAAGGCTGAACAGCCCAAGGCGGCCGAAAAGCCGGCCGAGGCACCCAAGGCAGAGGCCAAGCCCGAGCAACCGAAGGCTGAACAGACCAAGGCGGCCGAAAAGCCGACCGAGGCGCCCAAGGCAGAGGCCAAGCCCGAGCAGCCGAAGGCTGAACAGCCCAAGGCGGCCGAAAAGCCGGCCGAGGCGCCCAAGGCGGAAGCCAAGCCCGAACAGTCGAAGGCTGAACAGCCCAAGGCGGCCGAAAAGCCGGCCGAGGCGCCCAAGGCGGAAGCCAAGCCCGAACAGCTCGAAGCT
>NZ_AZQX01000332.1:0-9409 GCF_000568385.1 Halomonas sp. BC04 | reverse complement strand
GCGGCACCAGCCTCGGCGGGATCGGCGGCAACCGCAAGCACTACGGGCAACTGCTCGACGTGACGCACCTGCCCCATACCCTGCAGCCTCACCTCGCCTTCACCCGCGGCCAGGCCGAGAGCGGCGCCGAACTCGCCAATGCCCTGCTCGACCAGATCGCCCTGCACGATGCCTCCAATATCGCCGCGGTGATCGTCGAGCCGATGTCGGGCTCCGCCGGAGTCATCGTGCCGCCGAAGGGTTATCTCGACCGGCTGCGGGAGATCTGCACCGCCCATGACATCCTGCTCATCTTCGACGAGGTGATCACCGCCTTTGGCCGCAGCGGCGCGATCACCGGTGCCGAGGCCTTCGGCGTGAAACCGGACTTGATGAACATTGCCAAGCAGCTCACCAACGGTGCGGTGCCCATGGGCGCGGTGATCGCCTCCAGCGAGATCTTCGATACCTTCATGCATGCGGGCGGGGCCGGGCACGCCATCGAGTTCTCCCATGGCTACACCTATAGCGCCCACCCGGTGGCCTGTGCTGCCGCCCTGGCCTCCCTCGACCTGCTCGAGCGGGAGGACTTCCCCGGCCAGGTTCGCGCCATTGCCCCGGTATTCGAGGAAAAGCTGCACGCCCTCAAGGGAAGACCCCATGTGGTGGATATCCGCAATCACGGCCTGGCCGGAGCGATCCAGCTTGCCCCCCGAGGCGGCGACCCCACCGTGCGACCTCGCGATGCCCACATGGCGCTCTGGAATGCGGGGTTCTATGTGCGCTACGGCGGCGACACCCTGCAGTTCGGCCCACCCTTCGGCTCCACGGAAGTGGAGCTGGAGCGGCTCTTCGACGCCGTGGCCTCGACCCTCGATTCCCTGACGTAAACCCTACTCAGATTGCTCGCGACCGCCAGCCGGGGCTCTAACCGATTACATCAGTGATTGTGTCGGTGCAGCAGTTCATCTGCATCGGCACTCCCATCGCTTGCGCTCTGGACCCGCACATGGATTTCCATCTCTCCCCGCTCGGCAAAGGTCAGGGACATCGGGAAACTATCGTCCTCCCGCAGCGGTGCGACGAGATTCATCAACATCAGGTGATACCCCCCTGCCGGGCGCATGGTCAGAAGGGTGCTGGCGGGCACTTCGATTTCGCCGACAGGAAACATCCGCATGACGCTGCCCTCCATGGCCATGTCATGAAACTCGACGGTATCGCTGGCGGGGGTGCTCGCCCCTACCAGTACGTCGGGCTCGTCGCCGGCGATGGATATGTCCATGTAGACGGCAGCGTGGTCGACACTGGGCGGAGAGGGCGTGGCGAAGGGGTAGGTGATCAACAGATCATCCAGCCGATACTCCTGTGCCATGGCCGAAGCAGCCATCGACAGGGTGGCGGCCAGCATCAGAACAAACATGGGACGCATGGGGTGAAATCCTTGTGCGGCTTGTGAATACACTCAGACACCCTTAAGGGTAGCAGCTCCCTGACACCCCCTGCCCGGGTCAGGAGGCTGGCATGCCCCGATAGTGGCCATCCCACATCAGCACCGCACCCGCCACGGCACCGGGAAGCAGGAAGAGATTGGCCAGCGGGATCCAGGTGATCAGGGTTACCCAGGCCCCGTAACTCAGCGTTGGCCAACGGCGTGACGCCAGGCGACGCCGCATGTCGGCGAAGCTGACCTTGTTGTTGTCCATGGGGTAGTCGAGATAGGTGATGGCCATGATCCAGGCGGAGAACAGGAGCCAGAGCAGCGGGGCGATCAGATTGACAGCGGGAATCCAGCTGATTGCGAACAGAAGCGCCATCCTGGGGAGGATATAGCCGAGCTTGACCAGTTCACGGCCCAGCGCATCCACTGCCGTCCTGGCCAGGCCCCGATCATCCAGGGGCGGCCGCCCGGTGGCCAGCACCTCTACCCTGGCGGCCAGGAAGCCATAGAAGGGCGCGGCAATCAGGTGCGTCACCAGGGTGAAGGTGAAAAACACCACCAGCACCAGGCTGAGCACGAACAGCGGCCAGATCAGCCAGGAGAGCCACTCCAGCCAACCCGGTACCATAGCCATCCAGCCGTCGAGCCAACCACCGAAGTGGGTGACCACGTAGAACAGCATCAGGCTGTAGACCACCAGGTTGATCCCAATGGGCACGAAGACGTAACGACGCATACCCGGTGAGTAGGCAAGCCGAGTACCACGGACCAGGGCCGTGAAGGCATCCAGCATGGTGTTTCCTCATGGCGAGAGGGTGGTGGTGGTGAGCGAGCCCGGGTGACAGGTTGTCGCAAGGCTGGAGCCAGGGGGACCTTGCCGTATAAGATGGCGCACAGGCGCGCTGCAGCGCAATATCATTCAGCTCGTTTTACCCCATACCGACCACAGACAACAACAAGCCGAGCAGACGACCCATGACCGACCTCGACGATGTGCCCGCCCCCCAGGGACAGCTGACGCTCAAGCTACTGGCTTCCCGCCAGGATACCAATCTGTATGGCGACATTCCCGGCGGATGGCTGGTCAGCCACATGGATCAGGCCGCCGAGCTGGCAGCCGGTCGTGAAGCCGGTGGCCGCACCGCCACGGTGGCCATCGAAGCCATGGACTTCCTGTGCCCGGTTCGAGTGGGCTCGACGGTCAATATCTTCACGGCCGTTCGTGAGATTGGCCATAGCTCGGTCAAGATCGACGTGGAAGTCTGGAGCCGCCAGCCCCACGAACGTGATGGCGACGAACTCCACAAGGTCACCGAGGCCCGTTTCGTGATGGTGGCACTGGACGACAAGGGACGGATCCGCGCTGTCCACCAGAGCGCCTGAACCATTCTGCACACCCAAAAAGACAGGGGCGCCGTATGGCGCCCCTGTTCAGCTTACTCTGCCTTGTGCGATCAGTCCCGGAGGTTATCACGGGTCTTGAGGTAGTCGAATTCACCCACGTCGTGGAACGGACGTACCAGGTTCTGGAAGGCCTGATAGGATTCGTAGACCTTGGCGGAATCCGGATCGTTCTCCACCTGATTCTGGATGACCTGCTGCGAGGACTCGTAGAGTGCCTCCACGACATCATCGGGGAAGGTGCGCAGTTGGACGCCGTGCTCCTCCACCAGTGTGTCCAGCGCCTGGGCGTTGCGATAGGCGAACTCACTGATCATCGCCAGGTTGGAGGCTCGGGCCGCCTCGGTCACTACCGCCTTGAGATCGTCCGGCAGCGCGTTCCAGGCATCCAGATTGACAGTCCCCTCCAGCACGGCAGTGGGCTCGTTCCACGGCGAGGTGTAGTAGTAATCGGCGACCTGATGCAGGCCGAAGGCCATGTCGTTGTAGGGACCAACCCAGTCAGCGGCGTCGAGCACGCCGGTCTGCATGGAGGTGAATATCTCACCGCCCGGCATGTTGACGGTGGTGACACCAATACCATTCATCGCTTCACCAGCCAGACCCGGCAGGCGCAGCTTGAGCCCCTGCATGTCATCTAGCGAGTTGATCTCCTCCTTGAACCAGCCGGCCATCTGCGCACCGGTGTTGCCCACGGGGAACGGCTTGAGGTTGTGCTTGGCATAGACTTCGTCCCACAGCTCCTGGCCGCCACCATAGTAGAGCCAGGCGTTGGTTTCGGTGGTGTTCATGCCGAACGGCACTGCGGTGAAGAACTGTGATGCGGCAACCTTGCCCCGCCAGTAGTAGGCGGCGGAGTGGCCCATCTCGGCGGTTCCGGCGGCAACGGCGTCGAAGACTTCCATTGCCGGCACCAGCTCACCGGCGCCGTGCACGCGGACGCGCATTCGACCGTTGGAGAGCGTCTCGATGCGTTCGGCAAAATCATTGGCGCCGGTGCCCAGGGCGGGGAAGTTGGTCGGCCAGGAGGTGACCATGTCCCAGGTGATGGTTTCCTGCGCGCTGGCCGTGGATACGAAAGCGGCTGTTACGACGCCGGCGGCACCGAGGCCGACGGTCTTGAGGCTATTCTTGAGAAAAAGGCGGCGTTGCATGGCGTACGTGACTCCAAGGGTGATTATTCTGATTCGCGTCTTGTGCTGCGCGATGTGTCCGCCTGAGAGTATGCGTAAGGACATATTGGGCAGCAAGCACGCCTTTTGACGTAGACGTCAACGACAGGCGCTCTCAGAGCGGGGTGAGCTTGGCAAACCCCAGCACCAGCCACTTGTCACCCTCGCCTTCGAAGCTGACCTGGACCCGGGCGCGCTCCCCCTCGCCCTCGGCATTGAGGATCACCCCTTCGCCGAACACCGGATGCAGCACCCGCTGCCCCAGGCTCAGGCTGGGAAGGTCGCCACCGCCATTGACCGAGGTCTGGCGGGAGAGCCCGACCGCTGGCCGCATGGCCGTGACCGGTCGGGATATCTGCCCACGCAGTCGTACCTCTTCCATGTACTCGGCGGGAATCTCACGCAGGAAGCGCGAGGCCCGCTGGAAGGTCTCCTTGCCGTGCATGCGGCGGATCTCGGCATAGGTCAGGTAGAGCTTGCGCATGGCCCGAGTCAGCCCGACATAGCAGAGCCGCCGCTCCTCCTCGAGGCGCCCGGGCTCCTCCAGCGACATCCTGTGCGGAAACAGCCCCTCCTCGACCCCGGCGATGAATACCACCGGAAACTCCAGCCCCTTGGCGGAGTGCAGCGTCATCAGTTGCACACCATCTTCAAATTCGTCGGCTTCGTGCTCGCCGGCGTTGAGTGCCGCCTCGGAAAGGAAGGCTTCCAGTGCCACGCCGCCCTCCCCCGTCTCCGGTGGATCCAGCGCCTCGCCCTGGGTGAAGGCGCGGGCGGCATTGATCAGCTCCTCGAGGTTCTCGACCCGCGCCTGCCCCTTCTCGCCCTTCTCGCTACGGTGATGCTCGATCAGCCCCGAATGCTCGATCACATAGGCGATGATCTCGTGCAGCGACATGCCGGCGGTCTCATTGTCCAGCCGCTCGATGAGGTCGGCGAAGGCCTGAATGGCATTGCCGGCACGCCCCTTGAGCGAGGCGTCGGCGAGCCCGTCATGCAACGCCTGCCACAGCGTGACGTCGGTGTGACGGGCACGTTCACGCAGGATCTCCACAGTTCGGGTGCCGATGCCCCGGGCCGGCACGTTGATGATGCGCTCCAGGGAGGCATCGTCGTCGCGATTGAGCAGCAGGCGCAGATAGGCCAGGGCGTTGCGAATCTCGAGACGCTCATAGAAGCGATGCCCACCGTAGATGCGATAGGGCATTCCCTGGCGGATCAGGGTCTCTTCCAGCACCCGCGACTGGGCGTTGGAGCGGTAGAGAATGGCGATCTCGCGGCGATTGTAGCCCTCGTCGACCTTCTCCTTGATGGTATCGACGATGAAGCGCGCCTCATCCAGGTCGTTGAAGCCGGCATAGAGCGAGATCGGTTCGCCGCGACTGCCTGCCGTCCACAACTCCTTGCCCATGCGCTCGGCGTTGTGGCTGATCAGGCGTTGGCGGCTTCCAATATCGCACTGGTGGAGCGGTAGTTCTGCTCCAGGCGAACGGTGCGAGTATCGCGAAACTCCAGCTCGAAGCGGCGGATATTCTCCACCCGGGCGCCGCGCCAGCCGTAGATCGACTGGTCGTCGTCGCCGACCACCGTCATCGGCGTCTTCATGCCGGAGAGCAGCTTGAGCCAGGCATACTGAAGGGTATTGGTGTCCTGGAACTCGTCGACCAGCACATGGCCGAAGCGCTCCTGGTAGTGGGCCAGCAGTGCCGGGTTGTCGCGCAGCAGCTCCAGGCTGCGCAGCAGCAGCTCGCCGAAATCGACCAGCCCGCCCCGCTCGCAGGTCAGCTGGTAGCGTTCATAGAGGTCCACCATCTGCGCCAGGTAGGCATCGCCATGGGCATCCACCTGGTGCGGCCGCAGCCCCTCCTCCTTGCAGCCGGAAATGAACGACTGCACCTGCCGCGGCGGGTAGCGCTCGTCATCGACGTGATTCTCCTTGAGCAGGCGCTTGACAAGGCGCAGCTGGTCGTCGCTGTCGATGATCTGGAAATGCTGGGGCAGGCGGGCGTCCTGCCAGTGGGTACGCAACAGGCGATGGGCGATGGAGTGGAAGGTCCCGACCCAGACGTTGCGCAGCGACAGGCCCAGCAGCGCCTCAAGGCGGGTGCGCATTTCCCGCGCCGCCTTGTTGGTGAAGGTCACGGCGAGCACCGCGTAGGGCGACAGGCCCTCGACCTGCATCAGCCAGGCGATGCGATGCACCAGCACGCGGGTCTTGCCGGAACCGGCCCCGGCCAGCACCAGCATGTTGCCCTGGGGAGCACTGACCGCCTCGTGCTGGGCGGGGTTCAGTTGATCGAGAATCGCCGTGACGTCGTCCATGGAAAGGGTGCTGCCGCTCGAAAAATGAGCGCTCAGCTTAGCATATCCTGACTACGCAGAAGACTCGGCAGAGGACGCCGCGTTGGCGTGATCGTTGGTGTCGGCAACACCGCCGGGAGGCCTTCGGCCTCCAGTCGCGATCTGAAGATGCTCCTACAATGGCGTGGCAGCGTCATGGAGAAAATCGCTGTCGGAGGACGATTTATCGCCGGGTAAGCCACGTCTTCAGGCCACTACGGCTTGCCTTCCTGCTCGGGAAACCTCAGCGGCGTCAGGCTCTTCTTCACCGCCTTGAGCTGCTCGGCGAGCCTTGGGCCGCGGGTCTTGGCCACCCCTACCGCCAGCACGTCGACCAGCACCAGGTGGGCGATACGCGAGCTCATCGGGGTGTAGATCTCGGTATCCTCGTGCACGTCGATGTAAAGCGGCAGGGTCACCTCCTCGGCGAGCGGCGAGCCACTGGGGCACAGCCCGATCACCGTGGCACCGGCCTCGCGGGCCAGGCGCACGCTGGCGACCAGGGCCCGGGTCCGGCCGGTCTGGGAGATGGCCACCACCACATCGCCCTCCTTGAGGGTCACCGCCGACATGTTCTGCATGTGCGGGTCGGCATAGGCCGCGGTGGATATCTGCAGGCGAAAGAACTTGTGCTGGGCATCGAAGGCGACCGCACCGGACGCACCGAAGCCGTAGAACTCCACCCGGTTGGCCATGGCCAGTGCCTGGATCGCCCGGCTCAGGGCCTCGTTGTCCAGCCGATCACGCACCGAGAGCAGGGTGCCCACGGTGGAGTCGAAGATGCTCTGGGAGAATTCGGCTACCGAATCATCATCGTTCATGGAGAACTGGGCGAACTGGCTGCCCGAAGCCAGCATCTGCGCCAGCTTGAGCTTGAAGTCCTGGAAGCCGTTGCAACCCAGCGCCCGGCAGAAGCGCACCACGGTGGGCTCGCTGACCTTGGCTTCGGTGGCCAGGTCGACGATGCGCATGTGGATCACCTCGTCGGGGTTGCGCAATACGTAGCGCGCCACCTTCTGCTCGGAGCGGCGAAAGTGCTCCATGCGGCGTCTCATTTCATCGAACAGGGCGCGGCTCACGCTGAACTCCTTGGTTGGCAGTCGCAGGGTTCAGTATGCCCCATCACGAAGTCGATATGGAATTTCGGCCCCTCTACGTGGAATGACCCACTTAGTCATCATCCTGTCAAGTGGGGTATAGTAGAAAAGCCGAGTCGCCATCGAGCTGGGTGACGGCATGCCGAAACAGCTCGGCAAGCAGAAGATAGGCAAGAGGATACGACAAAGAAGAAGAGGGAGAGTCGATCATGAGCAAGATCGAACGCGTAACTTCCGTAAAGAGTGAGCTTCTCGACATCTTCATGAGCTTGAAAGTCGCCGAACACGAGAGACGCTCACGCACCGCCGCTCAGCGCAACCTGCGGGCGCGTCGCGGCATCGAGCTGCACAACGAATTCAAGCAGCTGGAGCGAAATATCGCCGATCTGGCCGAAGACGAGAAACATTGACGACGGCCGCCCGTCGGCGGCCGTCCAAGGCAGTCATCCAAGCCCCGCCCGGCGGGGCTCAGGGCCCTGTCACCCCAGCAAGCTGTTGATGAACACCAGGATCACGCCCACCGGCGCAATATAGCGCGCCACCACATACCAGAGCGTCTCGCTGCCGGCGCTCAGGTTCAACTCCGCGGCGACGCTCTTTCGATCCAGGCACCAGGCCACGAAGACGATGGCGCCAAGACCGGTCAGCGGCAGCAGGATCGTGCTGGTGAAGGTATCCAGCAGGTCGAATACGTTGAGGCCGAAGATCAGGAACTCGTCCCAGACGTTGAACGACATCAATGCTGCGATGCCCAGCGCCCAGACCGCAACGCCACCGGCCAGCGTGGCCATCACCCGGGTCAGAGGCGACCGCTCCTCCACGAATTCCACCACCGGCTCGAGCAGCGATATGGCAGAGGTCAGTGCGGCGAAGGTCAGCAGCAGGAAGAACATCAGGCCGAGGATGATGCCACCGGTCATGTTACCGAAGGCCAGCGGCAGGGTGACGAAGATCAACCCCGGCCCCTCCCCCGCGCTCAGGCCGTTGGCAAAGACGATGGGGAAGATGGCCAGCCCCGCCAGCAGCGCAATGCCGGTATCCAGGATGATCACCGTGCGTGCCGTGCCAAGCAGGTTGACGTCCTCACCCAGGTAGGAGCCGTAGGCCATCATGATGCCCATGCCCAACGATAGGGTGAAGAACGCCTGGCCCATGGCGGCCAATACGATATCACCGCTCAAGGCACCCCAGTCAGGGCGGAACATGAAGGCCAGTGCCTCGCCGAAGTGACCCGTGGTCATGCCATAGCCCACCAGCACGATCATCAACACCACCAGCGCCGGCATCAGCGTGCGCACCGCCCCTTCCAGACCCTTGGTCACGCCGCGAGCGACAATCCATACCACCAGGGCCATGAAGCAGTATGCCAAAGCAGGAGTACCCCGGGGTTGCCCAGCAGCCCACCGAAGATGGCACCGACGCTGTCGGCATCCTGGCCGGTGAAGGTACCGGTAACGGAGTTGAGGGTGTAGTAGAGCGACCAGCCACCAATGACACTGTAGAAGGATAGGATCAGGAAGGCGGCCAGCACGCCACTGACCCCGACCAGCGCCCAGGCCCTGGTTTGCCCATTGCTGGAAGCCAGTTTCAGCATGGCATTGATGGGGTTGTTCTGGCCACGGCGACCAATCATCCATTCGGCGACGAGTATCGGCAGGCCGATCACCGCGACACAGGCCAGATAGACCAGAACGAAGGCGGCACCTCCGCTCTCTCCCACCATGTAGGAAAACCGCCAGATATTGCCCAGCCCCACTGCAGAGCCGGCAGCGGCTAGCACGAAGGTCATCTTCGACGACCACTGTGCATGGACGAGTTTCGACATGAATCACCTATTATTGTACATGCGAGTGTTAGACAAGGTTATTGATATGTAACAAGACAGAAAAGCAGTGCTAATGCAGTGTTTTTGCCCTTTATTCGGCAAATTTATCCGATAATTGACGCTATTACCAGTAATTCATCGACGAGATGCGGCG
>NZ_AZQX01000331.1:0-8528 GCF_000568385.1 Halomonas sp. BC04 | reverse complement strand
TCCAGGCGTGGTGCCTCGGCGTAGTCGGCCAGGCTCGCCAGGGCGTCACGCAGGGCCGACCACACCGCCATGCCGAGCATGAAGGGGGGCTCGCCCACGGCCTTGGAGCGATAGATGCTGGCCATGGAGTTGGGGTGCCCCTCCATCAGCTTGACGTTGAACACCGGCGGCAGGTCGCCGTAGGTGGGGATCTTGTAGGTGGCGGGGCCGTCGGAGATCAGCCGGCCGGCCTCGTTCCACTTCAGCTCCTCGCTGGTGAGCCAGCCCATGCCCTGGATGAAGCCGCCCTCCACCTGGCCGATGTCGATGGCCGGATTGAGCGAGTCGCCCACGTCGTGAAGGATATCGACCCGGTCCACCTGGTACTCGCCGGTGAGGGTATCGACGCTGACTTCCGCCACGGCGGCGCCGAAGGCGTAGTAGTAGAAGGGGCGGCCCTGGCCCACGTTGCGGTCGTAGTGGATCAGCGGCGTGGCGTAGAAGCCCTTCTCGGAAAGCGAGATGCGGTTGAGGTAGGCCGCCTGCACCAGCTCGCCCCAGGAAATGCGGTGCTCGCTCTCGCCATGGCCGGCCACCAGGTGCCCGGCTTCGAGGCGCATGTCCTCGCGGTCGAGCCCATGGTCCTGGTAGAGGTGCTCGTGGGCGAAGTCGAACAGCCGCTCCTTGAGCTTCACGCAGGCGTCCCGTGCCGCCTGGCCGTTGAGGTCGGCGCCGCTGGAGGCCGCGGTGGGCGAGGTGTTGGGCACCTTGTCGGTACGCGTCGCGGTGATGCGCACCTCCGAGGTGTCGAGGCCCAGCTCGCGGGCGGCTACCTGACAGATCTTGGTGTGCAGGCCCTGGCCCATCTCGGTGCCGCCGTGATTGATCATCACGCTGCCGTCGGTATAGACGTGCAGCAGCGCACCGGCCTGGTTGAGGTGCTTGGCGGTGAACGAGATGCCGAATTTCACCGGTGTCAGCGCCAGGCCGCGCTTGACGACCGGGCTCTCGGCGTTGAATTCGGTAATGGCGCGGCGCCGCGTCCAGTAGTCGCTGCTGGTCTCGAGCTGCTCGACGAGTTCGCGGAGCAGGGCGATCTGGTCCACCCGCTGGCCGTAGTGGGTGGTCTGGCGGTCGGGGCGGTAGAAGTTGCGCTTGCGCACCGTCAGCGGGTCCTCGCCGATGCGCCGGGCGATGTCGTCCATGGCCGCCTCGATCACCATCATGCCCTGGGGGCCGCCGAAGCCGCGGAAGGCGGTGTTCGATGCGGTATGGGTGCGGGCCCGGTGGCCCGTCACGCGGGCCTCGCCCAGCGAGTAGGCATTGTCGCTGTGGAACATGGCCCGGTCGACGATGGCGTCGGAGAGGTCGGGCGAGTAGCCGCAGTCGCCGATCACGGTGATCTCGCCGCCCAGGATCACGCCCTGATCGTCGACTCCCAGCCGGTAGCGGTTATGGAAGGGGTGGCGCTTGCCGGTGGCGCGCATGTCCTCGGCACGGGGCAAGGCGTACACGGGTGGTACGGCCGGTGCGGCGGGCGATCAGCGCGGCGATGCAGGCCCAGGCGAGGCCTGGGTCTCCTTGCCGCCGAAACCGCCGCCCATGCGGCGCACTTCCACCGTCACGGCATGGAACGGGATGCCCAGCACTTCGGCCACCAGTTTCTGGGTCTCGCTGGGGTGCTGGTTGGAGGTGAACACCACCACGCCCTCGTCCTCGGTGGGCTGCACCAGGCAGGCCTGGCCCTCCAGGTAGAAGTGCTCCTGGCCGCCGACGAACTGCTCGTCCTCCACCACCAGGGTGGCATTCTTCAGCGCCTGCTCCCAGTCGCCGCTCTGCTGCACGTGAGTGGGGCGCACGAACTCTTCCCGCTCGGCCGCGGCCACCGGGTCGAGACAGGCCGTCTGCTCGTCGATCTCCACGACTGCCGCCTGGACGGCTTCCCTAGCGGCGCGATGACTCTCGGCGGCCACGGCGAAGATGACCTGGCCGACGTAGCTGATCTCTTCCTCGACAAAGATGGGGTCGCCGGGGAATACGGGGCCGATATCGGTATGACCGGGCACATCGCCGACGGCGATGACATCCACGACGCCGGGCATGGCGCGGACCTTGTCCAGGTCGAGGCGGGTCAGTCGGCCATGGGCGACGGGAGAGAGGCCGAGGGCAACATGCAGGCAATCCGCCGGGGCGCTCAGGTCGTCGATGTAGGCGGCCCGGCCGGTGACATGCTTGACCGCGCTCTCATGGGCCTGGGAGTGCGGGTGCGTATTGGTAGAGGGGAGCGTGTCCCGCGCCAGGGGGCCGTCGCCCTTGATGCGACCGTCGAGCTCGTGGCGGGCTGCCACCGAGTCGGCGCTCACATCTTCGACGGCGTCTTTGTTCAGCTTAGTGAGCGTACGCATGGAGCATCACCTCCCGGGGCTGTCTGTGGCGTCCTGGGCAATGACCAGGCGCAGGCGTTCGAGCAGGTTGGCGGCAGAAAGCTGGCGATAGTGGGCACTGCCGCGAACATCCGACATGGGCTGGAAGTCCTGGGACAGCGCCAGCCGAGCCTCCTGGAAGGCCGCCGACGAGGGCACCTTGCCTTCCAGCGCCGCCTCGGCCCGGGTTGCGCGTTTGGGGATGGCGGCCATGCCGCCAAAGGCCAGACGGACATCGCGCAGGACCCCATCCTCCAGGCGCCAGGCGAAGGCCCCCAGCACGGCGGAAATATCGTCCTCACGCCGTTTGGACAGCTTCCATACCTTGAGCGTTTCCCCCGGGGCGGGGTGAGGCAGGAACAGGGCGCGGATCGCCTCGCCCTGCTGCAGGGCGGTACGCTTGTAGTCCAGGAAAAAGTCGTCGAGGGGTAGTTCGCGTTCACCCTCGGGGCCGACCAGTCTCAGGCGCGAGCCCAGCGCCAGCAGCACCGGCGGGGTGTCGCCGATGGGCGAGGCGTTGGCCACGTTGCCGCCCAGGGTGCCCCGGTTACGAATCTGGGAGGAGCCCAGCCGATGCAGCAGGTGGGCGAAGGCGTCGAAGTGTTCCTCTAGCAGCGGCTCGATACGCGAGTAGGTCACGGCAGCGCCGATCCACCAGCCCTTGCGGCCATCCTCGAGAGTGGTTTCCTCGATGACGTTCAGCTCCGCGACGCGAGTGACATCGATCAGCCGCTCGAAGCGTACCAGCCGCTGGGTGCTCTCCAGCCACAGGTCGGTGGCGCCGGCAACCAGCCGCGCCTCGGGATGACGCGCCAGGCACTCGGTCAATTCGGCGAGCGTGGTCGGCTGGGCAAAGGGGCTTTCACAGACGACAGGTTCGGCTTTCGGCGCTGGGGCGGCGGCGTCCATCCACAGGAGGCGATGTTCGGGATGCTCATGCATGGTCAGGGCGGCGTCGCGGATCGGGCGGTAGCCGGTGCAGCGGCAGAGATTCCCCCCCAGGGCGGCCTCGAGACGCTGTGGCGTCAGCGGTGCCAGGGCCTTGTCGGCCTGCCGACGCTGCTGCTCATGAAGGGTGAACAGCGACATGACGATGCCCGGGGTACAGAAGCCGCACTGGCTGCCATGGCACTCGACCATGGCCGCCTGGGCGGGATGCAGGCTATCGCCGTCGGCGAGGCCGTCCACGGTGACCAGGTGACGTCCCTGCAGCTGGTGGGCCGGGGTGATGCAGGCATTGGCACTGTGGTAGCGCACTTCGTCGTCGGGGCCCGTTTCGCCGATGGCCACGGTGCAGGCGCCGCAGTCGCCGGAGGCGCAACCCTCCTTGGTGCCCGTGGCGCCAAGGGTTTCGCGCAGCAGTTCAAGCACGCTGGTTTCGGGGCTCGCCTCGCAATGGCGCGGTTGTCCGTTGAGCAGGAAGTCGATCATCGCCGTGTCTCTTGTTGAGCCTGTTATTCAAGCTGAGATGGAGCTTGCTGTTGTTCGTTATGCGGAAGCCTGTGTCTTGACGAAGCTTACATAGTGAAGCTGACCAAATGGTCAGGATGATTTCAGCATGGGCCAGAATGTCGCACTTTGCAAGTCCTGGGGCGGGCTTTGTACGATCGAACCGGGGCTTTGCAGGCAGGCGCCAGGCGGTCTCGGCAGGCTGCGGAGCTTGAAACGGAGGAACGCAGTATCCTGGCTGCGGACGCCACCTGTTTGCAGCAAACCCCGGGGTGGGGCACTCTCTTTGCTTTACCGAAACGCAACAAGGGCAGAGGCCACTCGATGTCAGAACTGCCAGCTATTGAAAAAGAGAGCCGCTCCCGCGGCGGTGTCGAGGGTAACGGTGGCACCCGTGAGCGCAACGAACGCGAGATCCTGGCGGCAGCCGAACGGGTCTTCGCCCAGTATGGCTATCGCGGTGCCAGCGTGCAGGCCATCGCTGAAGCCGCAGGGTTGCCCAAGTCCAACGTCCTCTACTACATGGGCAACAAGCGCGGCCTCTACGTACGCCTGCTGGAACGCATGATGGCGCGCTGGAACGCGCTGCTCGACGACATCAGCGTGGAGGACGATCCTGCCGATGTGCTGGAAGCCTTCATTCGCAGCAAGATGCAGCTGTCGCGGCGTCATCCGGAAGGCTCGCGACTGTTCGCCGCCGAAATTCTCGGCGGGGCGCCATTCCTCCAGGCCTATCTGCGCGGAGAGCTGCGTGAATGGGTGCACGCCAGGGCGAAGATCTTCGAACAGTGGGCCGAGCGCGGCCTGATGGACCCGGTCGATCCGGTGTGGCTGATCTTCCTGATCTGGTCGGCCACCCAGCACTATGCCGACTTCGAGGCCCAGGTGCTGGGCATCACCGGCAAGGACGAGATTTCCGACGCCGACGTGGAGCGAATCACCCGGTTCCTGACCCAGGTGATCCTCAAGGGGTGTGGGGTCAGGCCGCGCGGGGCTTGATATGGCGATAGTCACCCTGACGACGGGCTTCTTCCAGATCGTAGGCGTTCTGCAGGCGTAGCCAGTAGCCTTCGCTGGTACCCAGAAACCGCGACAGGCGCAGATCGGTGTCGGCGGTGATGGCCCGCTTGCCTCGGGCGATCTCGCCGATCCGCGTGGCGGGCACGCCGATGGCTGTGGCCAGGGCGTTCTTGGTCAGCCCCATCGGTTCGATGAAATCCTCGAGCAGGATCTCGCCGGGATGCACATTGGCAGATGTTCGACGGCTTGGCTCATGGGAACCTCCTCAATGGTAGTCGACGATTTCCACGTCCCAGGCATTGCCATCCCCGAAGCGGAAGCAGAGCCGCCACTGGTCGTTGATGCGGATGCTGTACTGCCCCTTACGTTCGCCCTGCAGGGCCTCGAGGCGATTGCCGGGCGGGTATCCGTAGATCGTCCAGCGTGGCGGCGGCATGCAGCTGGCGGAGTTTCTTCAGCGCACTGCGCTGCATGTCCCGCGGCAGGCGTTTCGCTACCCGGCCCTGGGCGATCATGGAAGCCTGCTTATCCTTGAAGGATGTAATCATCGTCACAGTCCATTGGACGTATGCATCAACGTTAACGCCTTGCGTTATATAACGCAAGGCGTTATTGTCGGCGTCACGTCTCCCGCGGCAGTGCCAGGCTGATCGCCACGGTAGCGACGAGCATGGCGCTGGATACCCATAGCGTGGCGACGAGTCCGCCGGTCATGTAGAGCCAGCCGGAAAGCAGGGTGCCGATCAGTCGCCCCATGGCGTTGGCCATGTAGTAGAAGCCCACGTCCAGCGAGACGCCGTCGGCGCGGGCCATCTTCACGATGAGAAAGCTGTGCAGGCTCGAGTTCACCGCAAAGACGGCACCGAACAGCAGCAGCCCGCCGAGCAGTGCAGGTGGGGTTGCATCTCGAGGAAGAGCGCGATCAGTGCCGGCAGGGCGGCGAGCCCCGCTGCCCACAGGATGGCCGCCGAGCGGCCCGCATGGTGACCGGTAATCCGTGGCGCCACCGCCTGCACCGCGCCGTAGCCGATCACCCACAAGGCCAGGAAACCGCCCACGCGCCAGCTGTCCCAGCCGAACTGAGTGGCAAGAAACACCGGCAGCGCTACCACGAACCAGACGTCCCGCGCACCGAACAGGCAGAGCCGTGCCGCCGACAGGATATTGATGGCGCGGCTCTTGGAGAGGATCTCGCGAAACTTCGGCTTGGCCTTGGCGCGGCCCAGGTCGGCATCTAGACGCAAGAGCGATAGCCCGAGCACGCCGGCGAGCATCACCGCCATGGCGAGTATCGCCCCCTGGAAGCCGATCAGCGTCAGCAATAGCCCACCCATGAAGAAGCCCACACCCTTCAGCGCGTTCTTCGAACCCGTGAGCAGCGCCACCCAGCGGTAGAGTGACTGATGGCCGGCGTCGCCGGCCGGCACCAGGGTCTTGATGGCGCTTTTCGCGCTCATCTTGTTGAGATCCTTGGCGATCCCGGAGAGCGCCTGGGCGGCCATGACCCAGGGCACGCTCAGCCAGGCCACCGGTACCAGCAGCATGGCAAGTGCGAATACCTGCAGGCCCAGGCCCAGGTTCATGGTGCGGTTGAGTCCCAGCCGGGCACCGAGCCAGCCGCCCACCAGGTTGGTCACTACACCGAAGAACTCGTAGAACAGGAAAAGCAGCGCCACCTCCAGCGCCGAATAGCCCAAGCTGTGGAAATAGAGCACCACCAGCATGCGCAGGGCGCCGTCGGTGAGCGTGAAGGCCCAATAGTTGCCGGTAACCAGCAGGTACTGGCGTATCTCCCGGGGCAGGGCGGCGACGCGAGCGATCATGCGTCGGCGTTCCCCACCATGGCGGCCAGCTCCACGGTGCGGCAGGCGTAGCCGTACTCATTGTCGTACCAGGCGTAGAGTTTCACCTGGGTGCCCGCCACCACCATGGTGGAGAGGGCATCGACGATGGAGCTGCGTGGGTCGCTGCGGTAGTCGATGGAGACCAGCGGGCGCGCCTCATAGCCCAGGATGCCGGCAAGCTCGCCCTCGGCGGCCTCCTTGAGCAGGCTGTTCACTTCCTCCACCGTGGTCTCGCGCTGGACCTCGAAGACCATGTCGGTGAGCGAGGCGTTGGCCAGCGGCACCCGCACGGCATGGCCGTTCAGCTTGCCGGTGAGCTCCGGGAAGATCGCGGTGATTGCCTTGGCCGATCCGGTGGTCGTCGGAATCAGGCTCATGCCGCAGGCGCGGGCCCGGCGAAGATCCTTGTGCGGAGCATCGAGGATGACCTGGGTATTGGTGATGTCGTGGATGGTGGTCATGGAGCCGTGGCGGATGCCGAGTTTCTCGTGGATCACCTTGACCACCGGTGCCAGGCAGTTGGTGGTGCAGCTCGCCGCGGTGACGATGCGGTGGCGGGCCGGGTCGAAGAGGTGATCGTTGACCCCCACCACCACGTTGAGCACGCCTTCCTCCTTGACCGGGGCACTGACCACCACCCGCTTCACGCCCTGGTCGAGGTAGGCCTGCAGGGTGTCGGACGACTTCATCTTGCCCGAGGCCTCGATCACCACGTCGCAGCCCGACCAGTCCGTGTCGGCAATGTCACGGTTGGCGGTGAAGGTGATCCTCCGGTCGGCGACGAGCAGGGCGTCCTCGGTGGCCGTGATATCATCGCCGCCACCGGTCCACTGGCCATGCACCGAGTCGAACTGCAGCAGGTGGGCGAAGGTGGCGGCATCGCCACCGGGGTCATTGACCTGCACGAACTTCAGGTCCTTGTTGTGCCAGCCGGCACGAAGTGCCAGGCGACCGATACGGCCGAAACCGTTGATGCCGATGCGAAGGGTCATGGTGTTGCTCCTGTGCTAAAGCCCGGAAATATATGGTAAATCGTATATGACTTTTGATGACAATTCGATGACATCGTCGTCATTGGCACTGCCGATCGAGGCCAGACTGGATGAGATCTGCCAGGCGCTTGCCAGTCATTCCCGTGCGCTGCTGGTGGCCGAACCCGGCGCAGGGAAGACCACCCGGGTTCCCCTGGCACTGCTCGAGGCGCCTGGTGCGGCCAGGGCAAGCTGCTGCTGCTGGAGCCCCGCCGCGTGGCCGCCAGGCTGGCTGCCGGTTTCATGGCCGAGAGCCTCGGTGAACCGGTGGGGGAGACCGTCGGCTACCGCATGCGGGGCGAGAGTCGAGTCGGTGCCACTACGCGCCTCGAGGTCGTCACCCAGGGGGTGTTGACCCGCATGCTGCAGGACGATCCCCTGCTCGAGGGTGTGGCGGGCATCCTCTTCGACGAGTTTCACGAGCGCAGCCTGGAGGCGGACCTGGGCCTGGCGTTGGCGCTGGATGCCCAGTCGGTGCGCGACGACCTGCGCCTGCTGGTGATGTCGGCGACCCTGGACGTGGACGCCCTGCTCGGGGTGTTGGGCAGGGAGACACCGGTGATCGATTGCCCTGGCCGGGCGTATCCCGTGGCGACGCGATATTTTCCCGTCAGTGGCGGCCGGGATGCGCCGCGCCAGCAGTGCACGGCGATACAGCAGGCAATGCAAGCGGAAGCGGGAGACGTCCTGGCGATACTGCCTGGGGTGGCCGAGATTCGGCGCCTGGCACGGGAGCTGGCCGCGCGGGGGACCGAGCTTGCGGTCATGGAGCTGCATGGGCG
>NZ_AZQX01000330.1:0-6130 GCF_000568385.1 Halomonas sp. BC04 | reverse complement strand
TCAACTTGACCCAGGCCATGACCTCCTCGCCGTACCTCTCGTCGGGCACGCCGATGACCTGTACATCGGAGATGGCCGGGTGGGTGTAGAGGAAGTCCTCGATCTCGCGAGGATAGATGTTCTCCCCGCCGCGAATGATCATGTCCTTGATGCGACCGACGATGGCCACATAGCCCTCTTCATCCATGGTCGCCAGGTCGCCGGTGTGCATCCAGCCCGCATTATCGATGGACTTGTCGGTGGCTTCCTCGTTCTCCCAATAGCCCAGCATCACGCTGTAGCCGCGGGTGCAAAGCTCCCCGGTCTCGCCGCGAGGCACCACGGCACCGGTCTCGGGGCTGACCAGCTTGACCTCCAGGTGGGGATGGATCGTACCGACCGTGGTCACGCGCTTGTCCAGCGGTGCATCGGTCTGGGTCTGGAAGCTGACCGGGCTGGTCTCGGTCATGCCGTAGCAGATGGTGACGTCTTCCATGTTCATCTTGTCGATGACCTGGCGCATCACCTCGATGGGCAGATGGAGCCGGCCATGATGCCTGTGCGCAGCGTCGAGAGGTCGTACTGAGCGAAGTTGGGGTGCTCCAGTTCGGCGATGAACATGGTGGGCACACCATAGAGCGCCGTGGCCTTCTCGTCGGAGACGGCTTTCAGCGTTGCCTCCGGTTCGAAGCCGTCGCCCGGATAGATCATGGTGGCGCCATGGGTGACGCAGCCCAGGTTGCCCATCACCATGCCGAAGCAGTGGTAGAGCGGCACCGGGATCACCAGGCGATCCTTCTCGGTGAAGCCCATGGTGCGGGCCACGAAGAAGCCGTTATTGAGAATGTTGTGATGCGACAGGGTCGCCCCCTTGGGCGCCCCTGTGGTGCCGGAGGTGTACTGGATATTGATCGGATCGTCGAACTGCAGGGTGCCCTGGATCTCCGCCAGTTGCTCGGCGGAAATCTTGTCGGCATGCTCCAGCATGCCCTGCCAGGTGAGCATGCCGGGCAGGGCGAGGTCTGCATCGAGACAGACGACCCGCTTGAGTTCGGGAAGGCGTGCACAGGAAAGGTCGCTCGAAGCCAGCTTTTCACTAACCTCCGGTGCCAGCTCGGCCAGCGTGGCGACATAGTCCGACGACTTGAATTTCCCCTGAAGAATCAGCGTCGAGCTGCCCGATTGCTTGAGGGCATACTCCAGCTCGTGGGTACGGTAGCTGGGGTTGATGTTGACCAGTACCGCGCCGATCTTGGCGGTGGCAAACTGTGTGATGGTCCACTCGGCGCAGTTGGGTGACCAGATGCCCACGCGATCGCCCTTGTTGACCCCAAGGGCCAGCATGGCGCGGGCCGCCTCATCCACCGCGTGCTGCAGCTCCGTCCAAGTATAGCGTAGACCCTGATGCAGGCTGAGCAGTGCTTCGCCATCGGGGAAGCGTGCCACCGTCTCGTCGAAACAATCGCCGATGGTCTGACCCTTGAGGGGGGTATCGCTGATACCGCTGACGTAGCTGTTCTGGACGCGATTCTGTGAGTGTTGGCGTGTCATGGTGTTACCCGTCTTGTTGTTGCAAGAGAAATTGGAAAACTGGCACACGAGCTGGATTCAGGATGGCAATACGTGGCGACTTGGTAACAGGAAAAGCCGGCAGTGAAGTATCACTGCTGGTCCAGGCGCTTGAGGACGTCGCGGGCCCGCATCTCCACGTCATCGAGCTCTCGCTGCATCAGTCTTATGTCCTCGAGCTGTCGTTCCATGTTGGTTCGCTTGTCAGCCAGTATTTCCAGGAGTCGCTTGAGCTGGCGTGCGTTTCCATCAGGCATGGCGTCATACATCTCGATGACTTCACGTATCTCGGCCAGGGAGAACCCGAGCCGCTTACCCCGTAAGGTCAGCTTGAGTCGTACCCGATCCTTTTCATGATAGATGCGAGTCTGCCCTCGGCGCTCAGGTGCCAGCAGGCCTTCCTGTTCGTAGAACCGGATGGTGCGCGGCGTCACCTCGAACATTCGGGCCAGTTCCCCGATGGAATAGGTGCGGCGCTGCTGCGGCAGACTGCCATTGATTGCAGTGGTGGCTTCCGGTTCGGCTGTGCTCATTGCTACCTTTCCTGTGACTTGGTGGGCCGTTTGGGAGCCTGTCAGACTTAACGCTGATCTACTGCGAGACCCGGTCTTTCGGCCAATTTCATTCGATCTGATTCGTAAAATAGCGGGCTATTCGCCTCATCAGATCGATAAACTTGCCTCGAAATCCGAATCTCTCGCGACGATCGGTCAAATTCGACAGGCTCCTGGCGGTTTCCCTCCACTTAATCTGCAACACTAGACGACGTTGACGTTAACGTAAAGTGCTTGTAGACCAAGGGATGTATGCGATAAAACCTAGCAAGTGCTAGGTTGGTTGCCATCAGGCTTCGCGAATGGGGTTCTTTCACACCCATGGCGATCCGGCGACCTATCAGATACCACTACCTGGATCGAACATCTCGGTCGTACCATTCAGTCGATACATGAGGACACCTCGATGGATTTCTCCCTGACCGATGACCAGAAGGCGCTCGTTCAGGCGGCCGCCGACTTCAGCAGGGTCGAACTGGCCGACCACGCCGCCGAATGGGACGCAACCTCGCACTTCCCGGTCGACGTCATCCGCCGCGCCGGTGAGGCGGGGTTCCTCGGCATCTACATCCCCGAAGAGCGTGGAGGACTGGGCCTTTCTCGCCTGGATGCTTCGCTGATTTTCGAGCAGCTCTCCCAGGGCTGCATCTCGACGACCGCCTATCTTACCATCCACAACATGGTTGCCTGGATGGTGGCCAGCTGGGGCAGCGAAGCACTGCGTGAAAGCTGGGTGGACCGGCTGGTCAGCGGCGAGTGCCTGGGCTGCTACTGCCTCACCGAACCGGGGTCAGGCTCGGACGCAGCCAGCCTGCGCACGAAAGCCGTACGGGATGGCGACGAGTATGTCATCAGCGGTTCCAAGATGTTCATCTCGGGAGCCGGTGCCAACGACGTGCTCATTGTCATGGCGCGTACCGGCGGGCCTGACAGCGGCGCAAGTGGGGTGTCCGCGATCCTGGTGCCGGCTGATGCGGAAGGCATCGAATACGGCAAGAACGAAGAGAAGATGGGCTGGAAGAGCCAGCCGACACGTCTGGTCAGTTTCGATGGCGTCCGTGTGCCGGTCGGCAATCGCCTGGGTGACGAGGGCGAGGGTTTCAAGCTGGCCATGAAGGGGCTTGACGGCGGAAGGCTCAATATTGCCAGCTGTTCGCTGGGTGCGGCCCAGCATGCGTTGACCCTGGCTCGGGACTACATGGCCGATCGCAAGCAGTTCGGCCGTGAGCTGTCCAGCTTCCAGGCGCTGCAGTTCAAGCTCGCTGACATGGCTACCGAGCTGATGGCGGCGAGGCTGATGGTGCGCCAGGCGGCATGGCGGCTCGACAACAACGACCCGGACGCGACGGCCCACTGTGCCATGGCCAAACGATTCGCCACCGACATGGGTTTCAATGTCTGCAACGATGCACTCCAGCTCCACGGCGGTTACGGTTATCTCAGGGAGTTCCCGCTGGAGCGCATGGTACGTGACACCCGGGTGCACCAGATTCTCGAGGGCACCAACGAGATCATGCGGGTCATCGTGGCTCGTCGGCTGCTCGCGGACGGTGTGATCGAGGCGTTGCAGTAAGACTACGGATAACAATCAGGAGAACAGTGGCATGACGGAACTTGCGGTCATCTTCGACGAGCGCCCGACAAGGGACGGTGGGCGGATCGGCGTGGCCACCCTCAATGCGCCCAAATCGCTCAATGCCTTGACGCTGACCATGGCACAACAGCTCATGGCCAAGCTCGACGCCTGGGCAGTGGATCGCAGCATCGTGGCGGTCTGGCTCGAAGGCGCGGGGGAAAAGGCCTTCTGTGCCGGTGGCGATGTGGTGGCCCTGTATCGCTCCATGACCGAGGAGGGCGAGAACCGTGGGTCAGGTCGCGATAGTGTCTTTGCCGAGACCTACTTCACCACGGAATATCGGCTTGATTACCGGATTCACACCTATCCCAAACCGATCCTGCTCTGGGGTGACGGCATCATCATGGGCGGCGGCCTGGGCCTGACGGCCGGGGCTTCGCACCGGATCGTGACCGAAACCACACGCATCGCCATGCCGGAAATCACCATCGGTCTCTATCCGGATATCGGCGCCAGCTGGTTCCTCAACCGCATGCCGCCCGGTATTGGCGCCTATCTCGGCATCACCGGCGCCCAGTTGAATGCCCGGGATGCGCTGGATCTGGGCATGGCGGATCACTTCGTCCCCCGCGACAGACGGGAAGCCCTCCTCGAGGCCCTGGGGGAAGGGGATTTCGGTGCGCGCACGCCGCGGGACCTGCGAGACGGCGTGCAAGTGGCTATCGATGCCATGGAGGAGCGCTCCCCGGCACCTCAGGCGCAGGTATGGCCGCATCTCGACCATATTCAGAAGCTGGTAGGGCAGGTCGATGCGCCTACTGCCGTCAAGCAGATCCTGCGCGATACCCGTGACGATGCCTGGCTAGCCGCCAACCGCACACGCCTCGAGGCCGGCAGCCCGCTGAGCGCACACCTGGTCTGGCTGATGCTGGATCGTCATCGGCTTACCAGCCTGGCGGACGCCTTCCGCGATGAGCTGAACTTGTCGGTGCAGTGCTGCCGGCAGGGGGACATCGCGGAGGGCGTGCGCGCGTTGCTGATCGACAAGGACAAGAACCCCAGGTGGCGGCATGCCGACGTCGACAGCGTGCCACAGGCCGATCTGGATGCCCTGATGAGGCCGCTGTGGGACAGCGAATCGCACCCGCTGCGTGACCTCGGTACCGGCGAACGCGTAAATTGAATGCTGGGTTTACCGGCTGTAACCAACAATCAATAACGACTCTCAGGAGCGACTTGCATGAATATCGCCTTTATCGGACTGGGTAACATGGGCGCGCCGATGGCCGCCAACCTGGTCAAGGCCGGCCACGAGGTCAGCGTTTTCGACCTGGTGGATGCGGCCATGAAGAGCCTGGAAAAAGCCGGTGCCCAAGCCTGTGCCAGTGCACAGAGCGCCGCCAGCGGTGCCGATGTCATCATCTCGATGCTGCCCGCCGGTCAGCACGTAAGGCGCCTTTATCTCGGCCGAGAGTCTTCGCCGGGCCTGTTCGATGCCCTGGAAGGCAAGCCGCTGATTATCGACGCCTCGACCATTTCGCCGGAGGATGCCCGCTTCGTCGGTGCCGCTGCTGCCGAACGTGGGCTGACCTATCTCGATGCACCCGTCTCGGGTGGCGTGGGCGGAGCCCAGGCCGGCACGCTGACCTTCATCGTCGGGGGTACCGAAGCCGGGTTCGAGCAGGCCAAGCCCGTATTGGAAGGCATGGGCAAGAATATCTTTCATGCGGGCGAAGTCGGCTCGGGACAGGTGGCGAAGATCTGCAACAACATGCTGCTGGGGATCCTGATGAGCGGCACCGCCGAAGCCCTGGCGCTAGGCGTCAAGAACGGCCTCGACCCCGCTGTGCTCTCGGAGATCATGAAGCAGAGCAGCGGCGGCAACTGGGCGCTCAACGTCTACAACCCCTGGCCGGGCGTCATGCAGGGCTCGGCGGCGTCTCGCGACTACCAGGCGGCTTCCTGACCGACCTCATGGCCAAGGACCTGGGGCTCGCCTGGGAACTGGCCCTTGAGAGCAAGGCCACGGTGCCGATGGGCTCCCAGGCGCGTAACCTCTTCGCCCTCCATGCGTCCCAGGGTAACGGCGGCAAGGACTTCTCCAGCATCCAGAAACTCTTCCGCGCCGGCGAAGAGGATTGAGCGAGCGGCACCGTCGGTGGAGAATGCAGCTGTTGGAGCGCCGCTCTGCGTCGCGACTGGCGCCGTCAGGCGCCCCGGCGGAGGCTGAAACGTCGGTGGTGGTCGCGAACCCTGGCAACCCCGCCGGGGAGGCCTTCGGCCTCCAGTCGTGATCTGAAGATACTCCTACAGTGCGGTAGTCGCTTGTCATGGCAGGAAAAGAAGCTGTTGGAGCGCTGCACTGCATCGCGACTGGCGCCGGTAGGCGCCCCGGCGGAGGCCTGCTGCGTCAGCGATATTCGCCAGCGTTGSCGTCACCGCCTGGGAGGCC
>NZ_AZQX01000329.1:0-6043 GCF_000568385.1 Halomonas sp. BC04 | reverse complement strand
CCTCGAGGGCCTGGTCACCGGCGACAGGGTCGTCTGGCGCGCCGCCCAGGACAGCAGCGGCAATGTCGTGGACGGCGTCGTGGTGGCCCGTTCCGAGCGACAGAACGTACTGGAGCGCCCCGATGCCCGGGGCCAGCTCAAGCCCGTGGCCGCCAATATCGATCAGATCCTGATCGTCTTCGCCGTGGAGCCCGCGCCCCACCCCAACCTGATCGACCGCTACCTGGTGGCCGCCGAGGCAACCGGCATCGCCCCGGTACTGGTGCTCAACAAGATCGATCTCCTGCCGGAGGGTGGCGGCGAGCTGACGGAGCTGCTCCGCCGCTACGAGGCCCTGGGCTATGCCGTGGTGACCTCTACCACGGCCCGGGAAGACGGTCTGGAGGCACTGCACGCCTGCCTCGCCGAACGCACCTCGGTCTTCGTCGGGCAAAGCGGGGTGGGCAAGTCATCGCTTATCGACCGCCTGCTGCCGGACGAGGAACTCCGCATCGGGGCGCTGTCGAAGGATTCACGCAAGGTACCCACACCACCACCACGGCACGCCTCTATGACCTGCCCACCGCCGAAAAGGCCGAACTGATCGATTCCCCCGGCATTCGTGAGTTCGGGCTGGTCCACCTGGACGAACAGCAGGTCGCCGAAGGCTTCATCGAGTTTCGCGACCTCCTGGGGCGCTGTCGCTTCCGCGACTGCCGCCACCGACAGGAGCCGGGGTGCGCCCTGCTAGAAGCCGTGGAGCGCGGGGATATCCACCCGGAACGCTTTGCCAGTTATCGCCGCATCGTCGAGAGTCTCAACGAGACCTGATTCGGTCACATCGCGACAATGAGTCAAGGAGAGCGCCATGAGTTCAGAAGAGAACCTGCTGCCGCTGATCGTCGAACCCGAACAGCTTGCCGAGCACCTGGACGATCCTCAACTGCTGATCATCGACGTACCGCTCAAGGCCGAAAGCCATGAGCAAGGGCATGTACCCGGTGCCGTGTTTCTCGATTTTCGCAGACTCATGCGTGGCGAAGGCGACGTCCCCTGCGAGGTGCCCAGCGTCGACTCGCTATCGCGACTCTTCTCGGAGCTTGGCCTGACACGCGACACCCATGTGGTGGCCTATGACGACGAGGGCGGCGGCTGGGCCGGTCGCCTGTTATGGACCCTGGAACTGATCGGACATGGCCGCTACTCCTACCTCAACGGCGGCATCCACGCCTGGCGCCAGGCCGGCCAACCCGTCTCCACCGGGCCCCGCACGCCCTCTCCCAGCGAGTACGAAGCCGAGATCCTGCATCCCGAGGTGGCCATCGACCGCATCGAACTGCAGGAGCGTCTCGGTGAGAAGGGCTTCGCCATCTGGGATGCCCGCTCGCCGGCGGAGTACCGTGGCGAGAAGGGCGAAAACCGTAAGCTCGGCCATATTCCCGGCGCGGTGAACATGGAGTGGACCGAGGCCATGGACAAGGAGCGCGCCCTGCGTATCCGCGACTATGCGGAGCTGATCACCGAACTGGAAGCGCTGGGCCTGACCCCGGACATGGAAGTGATCACCCACTGCCAGAGCCACCACCGCAGCGGCTTCACCTGGCTGGTGGGCAAGGCCCTGGGCTTCGAGAAGATTCGCGGCTACGCAGGCTCCTGGAAGGAGTGGGGCAACCGCGACGATACGCCGATAGAGAAGTAGACGGGATACATAACCTACACACGCTACTCGGGCAGGCAGCGAAGCGACCTTGTCGAGGCCGCTGGCACGAGTGGCGCCAACCAAGGCAACAACGGAATCTTTACCTTGTCTCTCGCCAAACTCTTCGCCCTGATCCAGTACCCCATTCCTCACCACCTGCTATCACGGCTGGTGGGCCAGTTCGCCGAATGTCGCCAGCCCTGGCTGAAGAACGCCTTGATCCGCGCCTTCATCAAGCGCTTCAAGGTGGACATGCGCGAGGCCCTCGAGCCCGACCCCACGGCCTACGCCACCTTCAACGACTTCTTCACCCGGGCGCTCAAGCCGAATGCCCGCCCCCTGGGCGACGGGCTGCTCTGCCCCGCCGACGGCACCCTCTCCCAGTTCGGCGCCATCGAGGCGGACCGGCTGCTGCAGGCCAAGGGGCACCGCTTCTCGATGGAGGACCTGCTCGGCGGCGATGCGAAAGCCGCACGGCGCTACACCGGCGGCAGCTACGCCAACGTCTACCTCTCCCCCAAGGATTATCATCGCGTGCACATGCCGCTGGCCGGCACCCTGACCGAGATGGTCTACGTGCCGGGGCGGCTCTTCTCGGTCAACTCGGCCACCACCGACCACGTGCCCAACCTCTTCGCCCGCAACGAGCGCCTGGTCTGCCACTTCGATACCGAGCAGGGCCCCATGGTGGTGGTGCTGGTGGGAGCGATGATCGTCGCCGCCATTGAAACGGTATGGGCCGGCCAGATCACCCCGCTCTCGGGGCAGGTGCAGCGCGTCCGCTTCGACAACCCGGTACGCCTGGAGCGTGGCGAGGAGATGGGCCGGTTCAAGCTCGGCTCCACGGTGGTGATGGCCTTCGCCGGCAAGGTCGATTTCGACGAAGCACTGGCGCCCAGAGCCACCGTGACCATGGGCCAGTCGCTGGGAGTTGTTCGGTAATGCATGACACCTAGCGAGGGGCGCCGGGGACAGGCCGAAGCGGGGGTCTTCTTCCAGGGAAGGAAGAAGTAGCGCCCATGGACGGGTTCACAGCGCCCCCGTGGAGGCCTGTCGACGGAGCAGCCCCGAGCGGTGAAACTTCTGTGATACGCCTTTAGCAACGCGGCGTGGCGAAGGCCATTACCTCCGCCACGCTCTGCCTCCCCAGCGCCAGCTGGATCAACCGATCCAGGCCCAATGCAACCCCGCAGCCTGCCGGCATGCCATGCTCGATGGCCGCCAGCAGGCGCTCGTCGACGTCCACCTCCGGCAGGCCCAGCCGGTGCCGGGCGGCATTGTCCTCGGCGAAGCGCAGGCGCTGCTCGCCAGCATCGATGAGCTCATCGTAGCCGTTGGCCAGCTCCAGCCCCTGCGCATAGACCTCGAAGCGCGAGGCCACCCACTCGCCATCCTCCGGGTCACGATGACGTCGCGCCAGAGCCGCCTGGCTGGCCGGATAATCCACTACCACGTCGAGCCCCTCACGGCCCAGGCCCGGCTCGATGACCAGGCCCATCAACAGGTCGAGGCAATCGTCACGGGGCGCGTCCTCCATGTCGAGGCCGCCGCGCTCACCGGCGACCCGGCGCAGCGCGTCGAGCTCGATGCCAAAGGGATCGAGATCCAGGGCCTCGTGGAACAGCTCGCGGTAGCGGCGACGGCGCAAAGGCTGCGGCTCTCGCCCCAGCACCGCCAGAATCAACGCAGCCGTCTCCTCGATCAGCTCGTCGATCGAGAAGCCCGGACGGTACCACTCCAGCATGGTGAACTCGATGTTGTGGCGGCTCCCCACCTCGCCGTCCCGAAAGCTGCGCGCGAGCTGGAAGATCGGCCCGCTACCGGCGGCCAGCAGTCGCTTCATGTGAAATTCCGGCGAGGTCTGCAGCCATAACCGCTCGCGCCCCGCCGGGGTTGTCGCCTCAAGCGACAGCGACGCCAGATGCACGTCGGTACTGCCGCCGTGGCCCAGCACCGGCGTTTCCACCTCGAGCACGCCGCGCTCGGCAAAGAACCCCCGCACCTGGGCAAGCAATCGTGCCCGCTCGCGCAGCGTGTTGATACTTGCGGTGGGGCGCCAGACGGTTGCCATGACATATCCCTCCAGAACGACGAAAGCCATGCCGGCTAAGCATGGCCTTCGCTGGGTGGCACGGAACCACGGCTAGTCGGCGACAAGCCTATGGCTGTTACGCAAAGCGAGGGGCGCTGGGGACAAGCCGAAGAGGAGGTCCGACGCCAGGGAAGGCGTCGGTAGCGTACAGGGAAGTATTCACAGCGCCTCCTCGCAGGCTTGTCCCCAGATCAGCCCCGAGCGAAGGAAGCCACCTGCAATAGCCTATCCCCAGTGTCGCTTGTCGGGCGATCGCTTATGCTCGTGAAACGTACTCGCCAGAGCGCGTATCGATCTTCAGTACCTCGCCCTGATTGATAAACAGCGGCACCCGCACCACGGCACCGGAGGAGAGCGTGGCCGGCTTGGAGCCACCCTGGGCGGTGTCGCCCTTGAGGCCCGGGTCGGTCTCGACCACTTCCAGCTCGATGAAGTTGGGCGGCATCACGCTGATGGCGTTGTCGTTCCACAGGGTCACGGTGTAGGCCACCTGCTCCTTCAGCCACTTGGCGGTGTCGCCCAGGGCCTTCTTCTCGACGGCATACTGCTCGAAGGAGCCATCGGTCTTCATGAAGTACCACATGTCACCGTCGTTATAGAGGTATTCCATTTCCAGATCCATCACGTCGGCGCCTTCAAGGGAGTCGCCCGACTTGAAGGTACGTTCCCAGACGCGGCCGGTAATCAGGTTGCGCAGCTTGACCCGGCTGAAGGCCTGGCCCTTGCCCGGCTTGACCAATTCGTTCTCGACGATCGAGCAGGGGTCGCCATCCAGCATCACCTTCAGCCCGCTCTTGAATTCGTTGGTAGAATAGTTCGCCATATTGCCTCTCGGATGATCGAGCGTGTCACAGCTTCGCCTGGACGCGCGGATACGAAATCGACGAGGAGCCAAGCCCTCGCCTATGTGACTGGTGTGCCGCATGATAACCCGAAGCCCCGTCGTTTTGCAGAGACAGGCGTCATCGCAACCTGACGCGGTGCCCTTGATTCTGCCTCAGCCTGGCAAGCCCAGCTCTCGGGTGCCATTCGCGACCCACGTGAACTGTGTCGCCGCCTGGGCCTCGATGACAGCTGGCTCCCGGGGGCAGAGCGTGGGCACGCGCTTTTCGACGTGCGCGTCCCGGAGGCCTTCCTGGCGCGCATGCGCCACGCGACCCGGACGACCCACTGCTACGTCAGGTGCTGCCGCTGGCCGCCGAAGGCGAAGACGTATCGGGCTACGTCGCCGACCCTCTGGAGGAAGCCGACCATACCCCGGCACGGGGGCTGATCCACAAGTACGCCGGCCGCGTTCTGCTGATCGCCAGTCCCGTCTGTGCGGTGAACTGCCGCTACTGCTTCCGCCGCCACTTTCCCTATGAAGAGAACGCGCCTTCCCGCAGCCAGTGGGATGACTCCCTCGAGTATCTACGCGGCGACACCTCGATCAGCGAGGCGATCCTCTCCGGCGGCGACCCGCTGGCCAGCAGCGACCGCCAGCTGGCCTGGCTGATGGAGCGGCTCGATTCCATCCCCCACCTCAAGCGGCTGCGCATTCACACCCGCCTGCCGGTGGTGATACCCGACCGGGTGGACGACGCGCTGCTCGGCTGGCTCTCGGCGACGCGCCTGCAGAAGGTGGTGGTGCTGCATATCAACCATGCCAACGAGATCGATGACGCGGTGGTGGCAGCCTGCGAGCGGCTGAAAGGCGCGGGCGTCACGCTACTCAACCAGAGCGTACTGCTGCGCGGCGTCAACGACAGTGTCGATGCCCTGGCCAGCCTCTCCGAGCGGCTCTTCGAAGCCGGCATCCTGCCCTACTACCTCCACGTGCTCGACCCGGTGGCGGGTGCCGCCCACTTCGACGTGGCAGACGAAGAGGCCCGCGAACTGGTCGCGGGCCTGAGGGAGCTACTGCCTGGCTTCCTGATGCCCCGCCTCGTTCGGGAGGTCCCCGGCGAGGCGAGCAAGACGCCGCTATAGCGGCAAGCACCAAGGCGAGTGGCGCCGGGGACAGGCCGAAGCGGGGGTCCTATGCCAGGGGTGAGGAGCATTGCGCCGAACGGGCTGGCCATGGATGGCCAGCACCGGTCCTGCAAGCGGAGCAGGATGCGAGAGCGCCGCAGGGCATCGGTAGCGCCCAGGGACGGGTTCACAGCGCCCCCGCACAGGCCTGTCGCCGGATCAGCCGCGATTCTGCTACTTCGCCACCGCCAGCGACTCGGCAGTCACATTCGCCGCCGGCGCCTGGGTCGAGACATGACGGTTGATGGCGCTGACCACCGCTT
>NZ_AZQX01000328.1:0-7895 GCF_000568385.1 Halomonas sp. BC04 | reverse complement strand
GATGGCCGCCGTGGCCAGCGGGAAGGCCGGCGCACGGTGCTGATCGGCCCTAGCTCGCGCATCAGTCGCGTGACGATACCCCGCGCCGGCCGGCCACTGTAGAGGTTGGTCAATGCCGTGTGACGCGCCGCCTCACTCTGCAGGGCACGGCGATGCAGCGACGAGGTGGTCGCTTCGGGACAGCAGAGAAAGGCGGTACCGACCTGAACCGCATCCGCCCCCAGCGCAACCGCCGCCGCCACGCCACGGGCATCGGCGATACCGCCGGCGGCGATCACCGGTATCGATACGGCCGCCTTGACCTGGGGCAGCAGCGCCAGGGTGCCGACCTGGGTGGTGAGGTCCTGGGTCAGGAACATGCCGCGATGGCCGCCCGCCTCGAGCCCCTGAGCAATCACCGCGTCGGCACCATTGGCCTCGAGCCACAGGGCCTCCTCCACAGTGGTGGCCGAGGAGAGCACCGTCGCCCCCCAGGCCTTGACCCGCTCGAGCAGCGCCGGCGATGGCAGGCCGAAGTGAAAACTCACCACCTCGGGGCGAAACGCCTCCAGCACCTCGCAGGCCTGGTGGTCGAAGGGGCGCCTGCCGGCACCCGACGGTACGCTGTCGATGTCGAGACCCAGCTCCGCATAATAGGGCGCCAGCGCCTGATGCCAACGCGCATTGCTGGCGGGGTCGGGCTCTGGGGACAGGTGGCAGAAGAAATTGACGTTGAGCGGGCGTGAGGTCTGCGCGCGAATCCTTGCGATCTCGTCGCTCATGGCCTGGGGGCTCAGCATGGCGCAGGGCAGCGCCCCGAGACCGCCGCCTTCGGCCACCGCGATGGCCAGCGCCGAGCCCTGAACGCCGGCCATGGGGGCCTGAAGGAGGGGAACCTCGATGCCGAGTCGCTGGGTCAGGGTCAGGCTCATGATTCGTCTCCATGCTGTGTTTGCCTGGACCGCCGCCAGGGTCGCTTGGGACCCAGGGTGTCGGCGGCATGGGCGCCGCGCTCGCCCATGGGCCGTGGTTCACCGATGGTGGTGTCCTTGCGGGTCTGTCGCTCCATTTCAGCGTTGATCTCGGCGCCAAGCAATACGACGAAAGCGGAGAGCCAGAACCAGAGCATCAATACCACGACGGTACCCAGCGAACCGTAGAGCTCGGCCATGTCGGCCACATGGCTCACATAGAGTGAGAGCCCGCCGGAGCCCAGCAGCCACAGCAGCGTCGCGGTGACGGTGCCGACGCTGACCCACTCCCAGCGCGGCGCACTGCGGTAGGGGCCGAAGCGATAGAGCACGGCGATGATCAGCATCATGAGCAACAGCAGCACCGGCCAGCGCAGCCAGCCGATGACCCTGACCGTGGTGCTGTCCAGGCCCAGCATGCCGATCCCCAGGGGGAAGAGTGCCACGAAGATGGTGGCCGCCAGGGAGACCAGTATCAGCCCCAGGGTAAGGATGGCAACGATCAACGCACGCTGAAGAAGCGGGCGACGCTCGCCCTCGCCGTAGACAACGTTCAGTCCGATCAGCACTCCACGCACACCCTTGGAGGCCACGAACAGCGCCACGACAAGGCTGATGATGGCCGTCAGGCTGAGCCCGGTATCGGTGCTCTCGCTGATCTCCCGCGCCTGCTCATTGATCAGGCTTGCCCCGCCCGGCGGCATGAAGCGGCTTATTTCGTCGATCTGGCTAACGATCTCATGGGGATCGTAGGCCAGCGCCCACAGGGAAATAACGGCGGCGATGGCAGGAAACAGCGATAACAGGGCGTAGAAGGCGATACCGGCCGCAAGCATGTTGACTCGGTCATCGGCCAGCTCCTGCTTGACTCGCCAGATGACGTCCAGCCAGCCTGGACTCGGTATCTGCTTGGGTCGTTCCGCCCGGCGGCCTCTCGGTTGGTCGGTCATGAACTCCTCAGGGTTGCTGTGCCGGGCGCAGGATCATCCGGGCATCGCGAATCTCGATATCGAAGCGGTTGAGAAAGCTCATGCCCAGCAGAGCCACCTCACCGTCCAGCCCCGGGCTGATGGAGCCCCGCACTTGCCCTGCGGTAAATCCCCCCAGGCTGACCTCATCCAGCGTCGTCAGGTCCCCGCGCACGCGGCCGTTGGCGGTATTGAACCAGGCCGAACCCGCGCTTTCCAGGCCGAGCCGGTCGGCCATATCCGCAGGCACGGCGACATAGGTGGCACCGGTATCCAGCAGAAACTCCACCGGCTCGCCGTTGATGCGTCCGGTGGCCATGAAGTGGCCCGAGCGGTTGCGCTCGAGGACGACCGGGTCATCCTCGCCAGTCACAGCATTGACCAGATGGGCGTTAGGGTTGCGCTGCTGCTCGAGAAAGCCGTGGAACCACCAGGCACCGGCACCGATGAACAGTATCCAGAACAGCAGCATCATACCCAGCCCGGTCCGTCGGACCGATCCGTCACCACGGCTCATAGCAAGTCTCCCTTGGCCATTGTCGGGGGCAGCCCTTTTGGCATTGACACCCCTGCGCCTGCTGTCTGTACTGAAGAGCGCTTGCCACCCTGGGCCATGAAAGGCCCTGCGTGAGCAGACGACTATCGCGCGAACGACTACAACAAGGATAGCCCCATGCATGACAGCTTCGAGTATTCGACCCTCGCCTCGGCAAAGCATTCCCTCACCCCGCAGCGCCTCACCGGTGTGACACTCTGCGCCAGCGCCCTGCTGCTTGCCAGCTCGGCGGCTCTGGCCTGGGATGGACTGGTGGAGAAGCAGGTCTTCGAGATGGACGAGTACACCACCGTCAGCGGCGAAACCATCGCACCGGTAAAGATCGGATGGGAGGCCTACGGCAGCCTAAACGAAGCAAAGGACAACGTGATCCTGATCACGCATTTCTTTTCGGGCACCAGCCACGCCGCGGGGCGCTATGCCGATGACGATGCCGCACCGGGCTATTGGGACGCCATCATCGGGCCGGGCAAGCCACTGGATACCGACGAATATTACATCATCTCCTCGGATACCCTGGTCAATCTCAACGCCCATGACCCCAACGTCACGACCACCGGCCCTGCCTCGATCAACCCGGAAACCGACGAACCCTGGGGACTGGACTTTCCGCTGGTGACCATCCGCGACTTCGTCGAGGTACAGAAGGCCCTGCTGGAAAGCCAGGGCATCGAACAGCTGCATGCGGTCATGGGGGCCTCCATGGGAGCCCTGCAGGCCTATGAGTGGGCCAGCGCCTACCCGGAGCGGGTCGAGCGGCTGATCCCGGTCATCGGCGGCGGCCAGAGCGACCCCTGGCTCCTCGCCACCCTGAGCGCCTGGGCCGCCCCGATCCGGATCGACGCCAACTGGAACGACGGCGACTACTACGATGGCGAGCCGCCCCTGGACGGACTGCGGGAAGCGCTCAAGCTGGTGACCCTGACCGCCAATCACTGGCAGTGGGCCAACGAGACCTTCGATCGCAGCTGGGCTGACGAAGACGCCGACCCCACTCGCGACATCCACGCCCGCTACGCCATCGAGCAGACCCTCGACGATATCGCCGCAGCCCGCGCCGAGGTCGCCGATGCCAACCACCTGCTCTATCTGGTCAAGGCCAACCAGGCCTTCGTCACCGGCCACGGCGAGAGTCTGGAGGAGGGACTGGCCGCCATCGACGCGCCGACGCTCATTCTCTACAGCGAGAACGACCTGGTCTTCGCTCCCGAAGGCGTCCGCGATACCGCCGAGATGATCGGTGCCGACGGAACCCCGGTGGAACTGGTCACCCTGGACGGCAACCGCGGCCATCTCGACGGCGTGGTCGGCATCGGCCAGGCCGGCGACCGGATCCGTGTCTTCCTCGCCGATTAGCCGGAGAGTAGCGCTCTCAATAGCAGATAGCCTCCCATCACCAACAGGCCGGTGAGGAAGACTCGCCGGAAGGCGGCCTCCGACAGCCGGTGTCGGAGTCGCTGCCCCAGCTGCATGCCCAGCAGGGCGGGCACCACCGCCATCAGCGAAAGCATGGCCAATTCGACGGTGAGCAGGCGCTGCTCACCCATGGAAAAACCCAGTGCCGCGGTCGTGACCACGAACAGCACACCCATGGCCTGGATCAGCATGTCCCGCGGCAGGCCCAGCGCCTGCAGGTAGGCCACGCCCGGAAAGACCGACGAGCCGGTCATGCCGGTGATCAATCCGGTCAGGGCACCATTCACGGCACCGGCATGGCGACCATGGCGCATGATCGCCCCTCCCCCAAGGCGAAAGAGGCCGGAAAGCGCATAGTAGATGATCAGCACCCCGAGCAGGGCCGAGAGCCAGCGCACGTCCACCCTGGCCAGCACCGACACCCCCAGCCAGACGGTGACGGTGGACGCCAGCAGGAAAAGCCAGAGCCGCTGCAGGATCTGCCTCAGATGCCCCCCGACCAGCGCCTGCCAGATATTGGTGATGATGGTGGGAGCCAGCAACAGTGCCATCGCCGAGGGCAACCCTACGGTGGCCGTCAGCAGGGCCAGCGACACGGTCGGCATGCCCATGCCGATGACACCCTTGACGGTACCGGCCACCAGGAAGGTCAAGGCCACCAGCGTCAGCAGCAGTGGATCGAGCAGCAGTGACACTAGCCTGCCCCTTCCTGAATCGGGTTGCGCACCTCCCAGTCGCGGGCCGCCTGCTGGCCACGGGCCTGATTGACGGCAAGGCAGATCAGGATCGCGGTAATGAACAGCGCGGCACATAGCAGGATGGAGGCCTGCAGGCCAACCACCGTCTGCAGCAACCCCAGGCCGATGATGCCGAAGACGCCGGCGAGCTTGTTGGCCAGCCCCCAGAAACCGAAGAACTCGGCCGCCTTGCGTGTGGGCGAGAAGAGTCCCACCAGGCGCGACTGGCCGACTGGCTCGATCCCAGGCTGAGCCCGGCCAGGCAGCCCACCACCAGGAAGAGGTGCTGCGCTTCCCACTCGAGCCCCAGGCGAACATTGAGGAAGGCCGTGACTTCCGGCGTGGCCCAGATGGCGAAGATCGCCGCCACCCAGAGCGCCAGGGTGAGCAGGTAGGTGAGCTTGGTACCGATGCGGTCCTGGATGAAGCCGAAGCCCAGCGCCCCCGCCGCCGCGGTGATCTGGACGATGATAAACATGATGTTGCGGATCGCCTCGTCCCAGCCGATCACCTGGGCGCCATAGATGAAGGCGAAGGCAATGATGATGTAGACCCCCGCCATGGAGAACAGCAGCGAGACCAGGAAAATGCCCAGATCGCGGAAGTGCCTGAGTTCGTGCAGGGTCGTCGCCACCCGTTCCCAGGCGATCTGGTGGTAGGACTTGCCCGGCGGCTGCGGCGTGCCGCGCTCCTTGACCCAGAGAAAGGTGGGAATGGCCGCTACCAGGAAGAAGCCTGCCGCGAAGGGCCCCACCCAGCGGATACGCTCGAAGTTGTCCTCGGTGGCTTCTCCCAGTACCAGCAGGGTGAAACCGGCGGCGAAGAGACCGCCCACATAGCCCAGCGACCAGCCGAAGCCGGATATCTTGCCCATGTCCTCCGGCGGCCCGAGGTCGGGCAGGAAGGCGGCGATGAAGGACTCGCCCATGGAGTAGGCGTAGTTGGAGACCACGATCAGCAGAAGGCCCAGCACCACATAGCCGGGCTCCACGAAGTAGAGCATCGCCGTGGCACCCACGGTGGCCAGGTAGCTGACGAACAGGAACCGCTTCTTGGCGGCATGGTAATCCATGACCGCGCCGCACAAGGGGCCCGTGACGACCACCATCAGATAGCTCACGGCCAGGGCGAGGCTCCACAGCAGGTTGGCCAGCCGGTAGCCGTCGTCGCGGTCGCCGACGATCACCGTGGTAAAGAGTTCACCGAAGACCACGGTGATGATCAGCAGGGTAAAGGCCTGGTTGGCGAAGTCGAACATCGCCCAGCCGAAGATCTCCTTTCTCGACGCCCGCTGCCGGGGCGTGTCGCCGGCAGCCGCAGGAATCGCGCTCATAGTGTACTTTCCTTGCCATGGGTGGGCCCGTTCGGCTCATAGCCTATCAGCTAATGACGTATCGGTAGCATTGACTACAAGGATTGGTATTTGCCTGCCACTGATCGGCAGTATCAGCGACGTTAGCCAGGGTCTCGACACGGCCGGCCCCGGGAGAAGTTACGCCGCTTGCGTTGGCGCTGCGAAGATGACTTTTCGAGCACCATCGACTAGGTTGGTTTCGGCAGCTGCCAAGCGCAGCCACGCTCTCCAAGGATATTGGCATAAAACAATACCAAAACCGGAGGCATCGACAGCCGCATGAGAAAATGGCTACTGTTTGCACTCTGTCTGCTGTTGCCTGCTCCGGCGTCTGCCGGTCTGGACGAGCTCACTTTCATCACCGAAGAGTACCCTCCGTACAACTACAAACACGGGGAGCGGTTGGAAGGAGTCTCCATCGAGACACTCGAACGCATCTTCGAGGAGACCGCTACGCCCCTGTCACGGGACGACATCCTCTACTTGCCCTGGGCACGCGGGTACGAGACAGCTCTGACGGACCCCGGCACGGTGCTTTTTTCCACCACCCGCACCGAGCAGCGGGAGTCGCTGTTCCAGTGGGTCGGGCCCATCGCCACCGACCGGGTGACGCTGATCGCCCGGCGCGACAGCGACATCGAGCTCGACAGCCTCGACGACCTGATGACTGGAACCTATCGTGTCGCGGTCATTCGTGAAGACATTGGCGCCCAGAGGCTGCACGAAGCCAAGGTACCCTCCGACCAACTGCACCTGGCCATGTCCAATGTCAGCGCCCTGAAGATGCTCGAGCGTGCACGGGTCGACCTGTGGGCCTACGGCGAGGATGTGGCATTCTGGCTGATGGAGGAGCACGACCTGCCCATCGCCGACTTCATGTCGGTGCTGACCATCAGCAAGTCGGATCTCTACTACGCCCTGCATCGCGATACCGACCCGGACCTGGTGGCGCGCATGCAGGCGGCACTGGATGCCCTCAGGCAGCGGGGTGAGCTGGGCAATGCCCATGGTACTGAAGTGACCTTCAATACCGAGGAGTATCCTCCCTACAACTATCAGACGATAGAGGGCACCATCGACGGCGAATCGACCCGGCTGCTGCGGGCCGCCCTGGAGAGTGCCGACCTGACCGCCAGATTCCGCCTGCTCCCCTGGGCACGCGCCATTGCCGAAGCCCAGTTGAGGGAAAACCACTGTGTCTATTCGACGGCACGCACACCCGAGCGTGAACCCCACTTCACCTGGGTCGGCCCCCTCGGAGCCAACGAGTGGGCCGCCTTCAGCCTTGCCGACGCTGGCGTGGAGGCTGACTCGCTGGACGAACTGAGTTCACTGCGAGTAGGGAGCTTCCGCGAGGACGCGGCGGGACAGCTCGCGGAACGGCAGGGAGTGCCGATCGTCACCGCCTCCGCCGAGCGTGAGAATATCGCGCGGCTGCAGGCAGGCCTGATCGATGCCTGGGTCACCAACACCCAGACGGCGCAATACCTCGCCAGTGAAGCGGATATCGAGCTTCGCCAGCTTTTCGTCTTTCATGACGCACAGCTCTATCTCGCCTGTCACCCCTCGGTCCCCGACGCTTATGTCACCCGCCTGCAGGCTGCCATCGACAGGCTTAGAGCCGCCGAGAGCATCCAGCTCGAGTCGAGAGTCGTCGACTCATGATGCCCGGTCTCCCGACGCGCCAGCGGCGCGCCCAGCGAAGCAGCCTGACCGCCAAGCAGGCCGTGCTGACGCTCTCCATCGCGCTGCTGCTGAGCATCATCGCCGGTGCCATCGAGCTCGCCCTGGATGCTCGCAAGATGCGGCAGGAAGTCCAGAGTCAGACACAGCACCGGCTTGATCTGGTTCACGGCACCGCCGCAGAAGCCGCTTTCCAGCTCAACCCCGAACTGGCAACCCAGGTGGTGGAGG
>NZ_AZQX01000327.1:0-16037 GCF_000568385.1 Halomonas sp. BC04 | reverse complement strand
GCAGCGTGTCGGTATCGCTGAGGTCGATCCAGCCCATCGCGCGCTGCAGCACCAGGGTGCGCAGCTGGCTGGCCAGCGAATGACGGATACGCAGCGGGTGGCGCCGGTCGACCAGATTGTCCTCCAGCGCATCGATCACGCCGCTGTTGTCGGGGGCTTCACGCAGCAGCAGAGCGCCGCTGTCGCTGGTGGTGCGCTGGCCATCAAGCTAAACGCGGATGGACCCGTTGCAGGACGGGATCCAGGGAGATAGGCTTTCACCCATGGCGGATGGTCCTCTGGAATCAGGTTCTTGCCGGAACGTTCTGATTTCTCAAGAGAATACCATCCGTCATCTTTGTTTTCAGGCCTTCCTCATGAATAAGGCAGGATGAAGGCTCTGACTCCTGGCCGCCGTCACCTCGGCCGCCAGGTCTCCCCGCTTATCTCGTGCACCCTTCCTGACGTTCCGCCTCCAACCACCTGGCAGGTCCCGCCGTCGCATTGTTCGCCATTCCAGCGCAGCGGTTGGGTTTCAGGCTTCGCTATATCCAAGCAAGCTCGCCACCTGACCCGGCCGAATCGAGTTCGTCATCCTACGGACCGCCAGTTCGTCTCCGGTTGCTTCCCACCCCGCCTCGCGACGACGCAGTTACCTTCGACTACGGGGCCATGGCTTACCCCGGTGCGGACTCTCACCGCACTGTGTGCACGCCTTCACGGGCGCACTTGGAGCCCCGTTGCCACGGGCTATGAGGATCGGCGAAATAGATGGCCGTCCCGGTCCGCTGTGTAATCTCGGCATGCTTCATCATCTCCCTGCCCTGGTCGTAAGTCATGGAGAGCCGCAAGGCGCGTGGAACCTCGTTCAGCTTGTCGCTGAACCCGATGGCAGCATCGGTGGCCGTCGTGCCATCCAGCTTTGTCAGTATCACCAGGCGCGTGGATGGCTCCACCAGCGTGCCGACGGCGGATCGGTTGTTGGCGCCCATGATCAGGTCCCCTTCCCAGTGGCCGGGCATCAGGCGGTCTTCGATCTCGGGTGGGCGCATATGAATGCTGACCAGGTCCGGGATCTGGCCACGCCGGTCTTTACCCCGGCTGCGCGGCCGCCGCTTGCCGTTGCCCTGCCGCAAGCAGGCGATGAGCTCTTTCTTGAGAGAGCCCCGGGGCATCACATAGAGCGCGTTGTAGATGGTCTCGTGGGAGACCTGGCGGCGAGTATCATCAGGAAACATGAGTGACAGTGTGCTGGCGATCTGCTGCGGTGACCAGTACTGGCGCAGGAAATAGGCGACTAAATCGAACAGCTCGCTGCCGGGGTGCAGCTTCGGTTGCTAACGTGGCCGATGTCGCGCTAACTGGGCTCGATAGCCTGCCAGGCTGGCATCGTAGCCTCTCTCAGCATCGACGGTATGGCGAGCAAGCTCCCGCGACACGGTACTTGGCGCTCGCCCCAAGTGTGTGGCGATGGCCCGGATCGAGTGGGTGGTTCGCATCATCCTGATGGCGGCTCGGTCTTCAGCAGTGAGGTGGCGGTAGCAATGGAGCATGGCAACACGATACCTGATGGGTCAGGTGTTGCACTTGGTCATTGAGGCCGCCCTCTCATGAAAGCATTTACAACACCCCACTCAACTTCGACAGAAAGACACATAATTTAATATTTCCTGATAAACGACCCCAGAACTGGCGCCACAACAAAAGATTGAACCAGCCACCTATTTATTAATTGGGTATAGACACCCCTCAGAACCGCGAGTTAATACACCATAACGTAGAGAGCATCATCAAATATAGCTACGGCCACTCATAAAAATTTTTTATTGCACGCAGAATAAACTTCCTGGAAAACTTCATCTGGAATAACAGGGCCCTGCATAAATTGGAGCCTGAGTATGGCCGGCATATTTGAGTTTGCTTCAACGAGAAGAAAGCGCCCTTCCTCAGGTACAACATCCCAACCTACCATTCCAACGTCAGGGTATTTTTTATGTAGCGCAATAACAAATTTAGGTAATTCATCCCACAAAAGTTTAGATAGCCCGGGAGAGCTTGGATCGAATCTCACACCAGAATCTGGATGGGCTTCATAACTAATATAGTTTGCATCAAAGCACCTGAATTGACTTACCGAGGTCCCTAACACGGAGGATGCTAGTGCATACACACCACCGGAATGTATATTATCAACCTTATCCCTTTCCTTCCGAATCGAGCATACGCACCTAAAAAATAAACATCACCCTTCCATGACAAAGTAGTAGCTCTAATAGTATTCAAGCTATCTGGGTTAATTTTCTGTAAGTCAGGGTGTCCGCTCAGCCTCTTCTGAAGAACAACATTGCTAGCAAAAGAATTAATTGAATTTCTCACTGACTCGTGAGTAACCTCACTGTGATGAAGTACAACAACATTCTTTCCTTGTTGACCCAAAGCATCCTTGATAACCAATCCTGAAGATGAGTTCTTGATAGCCACATCAACAGCCTTCTCAAGGTCTTCATCAGATCGCCCTTTTGGAAGGACAGCCAAATCCGGCGTAAATCCAGGAAAAGCGGAAGACAAATTACTTTTATCATTTAGCCATTGAGATTCAGGAGAACCATTGAGAAATTTTGCAAGATACTGCTTATAATAATTTGAAGGAATATAACTTACTCTCCTATCGCCTCTGATCGATGCGTAAGCATTTACCTCATATGCGCCTACTACACCGTACATTTTTAGCGCTCTAATGTAAGATTTAAACGAAAGGCCAGGGCCACTACCAAATCTTCTCAACTTTGATATTCTTTTTTTATATTTAATCCATGAATTAATCTCGTACCGCAGTAACTTAACAATACCCATCACCGACCCTCAATCATTTCAAGCTTTGATTTTCAAGAAACAAGCATACCTTTAGTGCATTATTGTCGATGGCTTCCGATGCGGCCAGCGTGAGGACCGCGCATCCGCGTGCGTGCAGGCATTCGGCACCGATACGGGCAATATCCAAGCTAGCTTCGGTAGATCTCAGCAAATCCTCATCATTCAAACCTCGGTGGCCGGGGATGAGCTTTCCGGTGGCGAGTTCACGCTCGCGAACCTGCCGCACTACCTGAATGGCATCGGCATCGAGGTGGATTAGCGCAGTTGGTAACGGCATTTTTTCAAAGTAACGGCGCGCTTGCACCTCATTGCCGTGGTCCGACGGCATCACTGCATAAACCTTCTGGCTAAGCGACTCATCGAACAGGACTCCCTCCCCAACCATCCACTGCTCAAGGAACGCGATGCGCCGAACAGTGCGGAGGAAGTGGTAGTAGCCCTCAGCCCGCCTATACTGGCTGCGACTTGATTGAGAGAGCATTTCGTGGACCGTGGCTAAAAACGTATTGTTTATTTCTGAAAAACGGGCAAAAGCGATACTTTCTCCTTTTGTGACAATGCTGTTGCGTAAAGACGCTTGAAGGTAGGGAACATAGGCGAGAAGTCGATGTTTCCAGCTAGTATCATGGCTTTGAGTTATGGTGCGAGACACCGCCAGATCAACAGCGGCAGCAGGTAGCATAGCTGCACTTTTTCTCTTCAACTGTTGTACCAGCGTTGTCTTTCCCGCACCTGCCACCCCGAGAAAGTCATACCTTTTCAATGGAAATCTCTGCATTAAAGTCTGTCATCTAAGGAAACGCTACATAAATCCCGCCGGCGCTGCCTCGTGGCCGCCGGTGGGGTAGAATCTGACCATCCCGCTACTATCTGACAGAGCCACCCGATGAAGCAAATCTCGTTCGCCCAGGTTGAGCACCGGAACAAGAAGAAAGTGACCCGCCGCGAGCGGTTCCTGGCCCAGATGGATGCCGTGGTACCGTGGCAACGGCTGATCGAGGCGCTGTCGCCGTCCTACTTCCCGAACTCGGCAGGCAAGCGTGGGCGTCCTCCCATCGGTCTGGAACGCATGCTGCGGATCTACTTCCTTCAGCAGTGGTATGCCCTTGCCGATGAAGCGCTGGAGGATGCCATCTACGACAGCCAGGCCATGCGCGACTTCATCGGTATCGATCTGGCCATCGAGAGCGTGCCCGATGCCACCACGCTGCTGCGTTTCCGCCACTTGCTGGAACAGCATGCCCTGACCCAACGAATCTTCGAGGAGTTCAACGCCAGTCTGGCCGAGCAGGGCCTGTTCATGCGTGAGGGCACCATCGTCGATGCCACCATCGTGGCGGCCGCCCCCTCCACCAAGAACAAGGCCAAGCAGCGCGATCCGGAGATGAAGCAGACCAAGAAAGGCAATCAGTGGTTCTTCGGACTGAAGGCCCATATCGGCGTCGATGCCGTGACCGGACTGACCCACAGTGTCGTTGCCACCTCGGCCAACGTTGCCGATGTCACCATGACAAGCCACCTGGTCCGAGATGACGACACGCGGGTATACGGCGACGCGGGTTACACCGGCATGTGGAGCTACCTGGGCGAAGAGAAGGATGCCCCGGATTCCCGGTGCTGTGTCGCCGCCAAACGCGGCGCCATCAAGAAGATGGAAGACAGCCCGATGAAAACGTTGCTGCTGGCATTCGTGAAGAATAAAGCCAGCATCCGTGCCAAGGTCGAGCATCCGTTTCATGTCATCAAGAACCTCTTCGGTTACCGGAAGGTTCGTTACAAGGGGCTGGCCAAGAACCAGGCGCAGCTGTTCAGCTTGTTCGGTCTGGCCAACCTGGTGCTGGCTAAGCGATGCGAAGGCTGAATTGACGGGGCCAGTGCGCCTTGAATCTGGCCTGCGGCCGGGTAGGCCACCTGAGGTGGTCAGAAATCGACCGCTGAGGCTCGAAATTTGCTGCGCTGAGCGCATCAGCTACTCAGCGGCGAATTGTTCAGCGGTTCCCTAAATATCTCTGAAAATAATATATATGCTGAAATCCTGAATTCAAGCATTAACCATTGATTGAAAATTCGCGTTATCAGCCAGCAGCTCATCATAGCGGCCTGTGCCATCCAGCCTTCCATGCTTGAGAAGGAAGATCCGGTCGCAAGCTTCAACCGTGCTAAGTCTGTGGGCTATCAGGATAATGGTCTTACGATGGCCAAGGTTGTGTACTGCCTCCATCACCGCCTGCTCAGTGATATTGTCTAGTGCACTGGTGGCCTCATCCAGCACCAGCACTTCCGGGTCTCGGTAAAGAGCACGCGCTATGCCGATGCGCTGGCGCTGGCCGCCGGAGAGTCGCACGCCACGCTCGCCCACTTGGGTGTCATAGCCGTGGTCCATGTCGTTCACCACGAAGTCGTGCAAATTGGCAATGCGGGCGGCACGCTCCACTGCCTGCATGTCGATCTTGTCGGCCGGCAGGCCAAAGGCGATATTGGCGGCAACCGTGTCATCGGCCAGATAGATGTGCTGCGGCACATAGCCGATAGCACGCTGCCAGGCACGCACGTTATCTGCGGTTATCGGGGTGCCATCCACCACGAGCTGACCATGCTGTGACGTCAGTAGCCCCAGGATGATATCCACGGTGGTGGTCTTGCCAGAGCCGGTGCTGCCCACCAGCCCGACCGTGGTGCGGGCGGGTATCTCCAGGCTTAGCTGATCCAGTGCCGGACGCTCGGCCTGGGGGTAGCGGTAAGTAATGTCTTCCAGGCGGATACCCCGAGACAAACTCATCGGAGTTGCTACTGAAGTCATTACGGTTCGTGGATTCAGGCTATGTAAATCCTGATGAAGGTTATCCAGCGCCGCCTGGCTGAAACGCAACCGTGAAAGGTTCTTGTACAGCTCGCCAAGGGCTGGAATCATACGTTGTGCTGCCAAAGCGAACACTGCAAGGGTGGGAATGGCGGCTTGCAGCCCACCCGGTTGACGCATCAGCACAAGCACGACAATAAACGCGCCGCCGTATACCAAGGCCTGCAAAAGGTACTTGGGCACTTCCTTGAAGGCTGCCGCATTGGCATTAGCTTTGGCAAAGCGCTTCGCTGGTGCCTCGAATCGCTTGAGAAACGGATCTTCCAGCCGCTTACCTTGACCTCTTTGACACCGCCAAAGCACTCCTGCACGCTCTGAAAGCGCTCGCGGTTGGCTTTGAGCCGAGCTTTTCCCAAGCGTGCCAAATACCCTCTGACCAGTAGATAGATGCCTCCATACCCGACTCCAAGTCCAAGGGTTACCGCACCGGCCAGTATCGGATCGACGATGAACAACAGCACAATCAAACTGATACTGACTGCAGCTCCAGCTAGCAACTGCATAAGCGGCTTCAGCGCCTCCTTGATCACTTGAGTGGCTTCCGCCAAGACACTCTTTCCAAGATCAGCACTATGCCTATTGAGGAAGAAATCATAGGGCTGCTGCAGATAGCCTTGGACCAGCCGGTAGCTTAATTCGTAATTTCTCATTTCGGCAAAGCGTACCGTAGCGTAGGTCACCAATGCCTTGAAACTGATGCTGCCAACGAGTGCTACGAGCATGGCAACACCTAGAAACATCATGAAGCTTTCCCGGCTTTGAAAGCCTAGCCAGTTGTAAACCCCCGCTAGGAAGCGATTGGTTTCCACCACCTCCGGATTGGAAAGTACCGCCACGAAAGGCATGACCGATGCCACGCCAACCATCTCCACGAAGGCATGCACTACGATAAGGCCAAGCATCAGGTAGGTACGCTTGCGCCCGCGGGCATCCAGCAGGGCAAGCAGCTTGCGAAGAGTCGCTAACATCTTGGGGAGTTGCCTCGGGTCTTCAAAGAAAAGAAAGGATCAGGGTTGAGCGACTATCTGGTCGGGTCCCGGGCCACGCTGGCCGTAGCCTGATGAATCAGGGAGTCCCACCGCTCGAGCACGGCATCGGGCCCGCAGGCACTGTGAATATACGCCCTGGCGCGTTCGGCCATGGCGATGCGCTCAGCGGAGGAACTGAGCATGAGCTGCTGCATGGCTTCTGCCAGGGCCGCCGACGAGGTATCGACCGTCAGGATACCACGCTCCCCTTCCAGCATTTCGGGCACCGCACCGACCGGCGTTGCCACACAGGGCAAGCCATGGGCCATGGCCTCCATCAGAGCATTGGGCATGCCTTCCCGGCTCGAGGGCAGTATGAACGCATCCGCCGCCGCCAGGGCGCGGGCCGGGTTGTCCAGGTGGCCCAGCAGCGTCACTTGCCGGGCAAGCCCCAGCCGCTCGATCTGCTGCTCCAGTGCCTGGCGCTCGGGCCCCTCACCGGCCAGCCAAAGGTGTGGCAGCTCGCTAGTCGCCTGCGCAGGCGACTCGCAAAGAGTCCGAAAGGCCTCGAGCAGCGCCGAAAGGTTCTTCTGGGCTTCCAGGCGGCCCAGAAACAGCCAGTGAAAACCCGTACCTTGGCGTGGCAACGGCTCTAGCTCCGCTATCGCCCCGTTCAGATACACGTTGGGAATGACCTCGAGCCTTCTGCGCTTGCCCCGGGGATAAAGCGTGCCGATGGCGGCAGCCACGTTGCTGGAGGTGACGTGATCGAGATGACTGCTCCAGCGGATCAGCCCATCGCGCAGTGGACTGCCGTAGCTGACATTGCGATATGACGTCAGGCAGGCCACACCCGTCATCCGGCATGCCACCCGGCCTAGCAGGGTGGCATGCAGCAGGAAGTTGATCATCAGCTGCGGCTTTTCCCGGCGCAGGTAACGCACCAGAGCAATGAGGGCCGAGAGCGGCCGCTTCGTAGCCAGGCTGACGTGGCTCACCTTCTCAGAAAGCGACTCCAGGTAGGCATCGCCATTGAGCAGGGTAAGCAGGGTGACTTGATGACCGCGTGCCGCAAGCCCATTTGCCAGGTGCACCAGTTGACGCTCGGCCCCGCCGGGGAATAGATCGCCGATAAAGAGAACCAGCTTCATGCCGTGGCTATCTCATATTGGAGAGTCAGGCCAAGAACCTCTCGATACCGTGCCATGGCGGCGGCTTCGCTGAAATCGGCGGCGCGTCTGGCTGGTGGCGGCGACCGGTCAGATCCCGGCTCGGTTTTCTCCAGGCATCGAAGCATGGCCGCCGCCAAGGCATCCGGGTCTTCCGATGCGACCAGCGCTCCCCAGCGCCCCTCCTCGAGAATTTCTGCCGAGCCTCCCGGGCAATCGGTGCTGATCACGGGGGTTCCGCAGGCCATGGCTTGAATCAGGGTATTGGGCAAGCCTTCCCAGCGTGACGACAGCACAAAGAGGCTTGCCTCGCGCATGTAGCTGAAGGGGTTGTCGCGAAAGCCGGGCAGATCGACCCTGTCGGCGATACCCAGCGCCTGTGCCTGGGCCTGCAGGGCCTTGCGTTCCTTCCCTTCACCGAGAATCACCAGTCGAGCCTCGCGCTGCGTGGCCACCTGGGCAAAGGCGGCCAGCAGGATATCGAAACCCTTGGCCCGGGCCAAGCGCCCCGCCGCCAGCACCACGGGTACATCAGGCTGATCGCCCAGCCAGGGGTGCCCGCTGGGCTCGGCGGCCAGTGCCTGCAAGGCCGGGCTGACCACCGGATTGTGAGCGACAGTGACACGCTCTGCCGGTACGCCCAGACGTGCGATCACGTCCTCCTTGACCGCCTCGCTCACGGCAATCACCCGCTCGGCACGACGATAGACGAGCCGCGCCAGGGCATTGGCGATCCGGTCGCCTCGGGGTAGCGGCTCGCTGGCGGTCTGGATCACATTGGCTTCGCGCACGAACAGCGACAGTCGACTCGCGCCAGCAACAGCGCCATGCCGGCCACCACATTGGCGTGGGTCAGGGTCGAAAGCATCACCTTGGGCCGGCTGCGCCGTAGATACTTGACCAAGGCCGGCAGCGCCTGAAAAACGCGGGGCGTGGCCAAATCCACCACCTCGACCGCCTGCGCCACTTCCTTGCGATAGGGGCCATCAGCACAACACACCACCAGTGCCACCTTGAAGCCTTCCCGGGCAAAGGCATTGGCGAGGTTGACCATCACTCGCTCTGCTCCACCACTGCGAAAGGAGGGCATAAACAATGTGATATCCGGGTGTGCTGAAACCGAGGTTGGCAAGACTTCAATACCTGATAAAGCTGATGATAAGACTGCACAAAAACGCCCAAGGCAATGGCGATGGCGATGGCGATGGGATTTATTCAGCGCTTCATTATGAGCAAAGGGGAATGAATTCGCTCTCTGGGGGCATTACTAACGCCCCACCGAATAATAGGTAAAGCCCTTAACCTTCATCCGCCTCGGCTCGAACATGTTGCGCCCATCGAAGATCAGCGGCTCGGCCAGCTGCTGTTCGATCAGGTCGAAGTCCGGGGCGCGGAAGCTCTGCCATTCGGTCACGATCACCAGGGCGACGGCTCCACGCAGCGTGGCTTCCTTGGTGCCGCACAGGGCCAGGTCGTCGCGGTTGCCGTAGATGCGCTGGGTCTCTTCCATGGCTTCCGGATCGAAGGCCTGCACCTTGGCGCCAGCTCGCCACAGGGCTTCCATCAGCACACGGCTGGGGGCTTCACGCATATCGTCGGTATTGGGCTTGAACGAGAGGCCCCAGATGGCAAACGTCTTGCCGGCAAGCTTGCCGCCGTAGTGCTTGTGTATCTTCTGGAACAGGGTGGTCTTCTGCTCTTCGTTTCTCGCTTCAACGGCCTTGAGCACCTTGGCGTCGAAGTCGATGTCGCCGGCGGTGCGGATCAGCGCTTGTACATCCTTGGGGAAGCAGGAGCCGCCATAGCCCACGCCGGGGTAGATGAAGTGGTAGCCGATGCGCGGGTCGGAACCGATGCCCTGCCGTACCATCTCGATATCGGCGCCCAGGCGCTCGGCCAGGTTGGCCATTTCGTTCATGAAGCTGATCTTGGTGGCCAGCATGCAGTTGGCGGCGTACTTGGTCAGCTCGGCGCTGCGCACGTCCATGACGATCATGCGGTCGTGATTGCGGTTGAAGGGCGCGTAGAGTTCGCGCATCAGGTCTTCGGTCTGCTGACTGGCTGTACCGATGATGATGCGGTCAGGCTTCTGACAGTCGGCAACGGCGCTGCCTTCCTTGAGAAACTCGGGGTTGGAGACCACGTCGAAGCGCAGCTCCTTGCGGCCGCGGGCTTCCAGCACGGAGTCGACCTTGTCGCGCACCTTGTCGGCGGTGCCCACCGGTACGGTGGACTTGTTGATGATGATCTGGTCGCGCTCCATGTGCCGGGCGATGGTCTCGGCCACGGCCAGCACGTACTTGAGGTCGGCGCTGCCGTCTTCGTCCGGCGGGGTGCCCACGGCGATGAACTGCACCTGGCCGTGCTTGACGCCCTCGGCGGCATCGGTGGTGAACTCCAGCCGACCGGCGGCGTGGTTCTCCTTCACCAGGGCTTCCAGGCCGGGTTCAAAGATGGGGATGTGGCCCTGCTTGAGGCGCTCGACCTTACTGCCGTCCACGTCCACGCAGATCACGTGATGGCCCACATCCGCCAAGATGGCGCCCTGTACCAGCCCAACGTAGCCTGTTCCGAATACGGTAACGTTCATGTCATCCCTGCTTGTCAATCTATACGAAAGGTGTTCATCACGGTACGCGGCGGCGTGGCCGTGCAGGCGCCGGGCACGCTACCGCCCGGGGATTGTTCCGGGCGCATTCCCATGCCCTGTGTTACGGCTGCCAACAATGTTTGTAGACCCAGGTTGCAGGCATTGCCTGGCGCACGCCTGACGTGATCCGGTGGGCGTGGCTGTGTGTCTGCTCAATCGGTCAGGCCGGTAGTTTACGCGATGGCAACTGCCAGGCCTATGCCGGGCGGGTATATGGTGTGTAAGCCATTGGTGAAAAGCGGAGCATGGCGGTTGGGGAAAGTTGCTACATGACAACCGCGGTGCTGTCTCGAGTTGGCGTTTGCTGCTTCGCACCCAGCGTGACCGTCATGGCGTGCCCCGCTTCTTCCGCCCATTCCAGCAGCATAACCTTCAACGCGGCTTGGGCGTGGGGGTCGCCGTGTACAAGGCGCACTTCCCGCGGCGGTTGGCGCATGCGGCGCACGAAGTTGAGCAGGTCATGCTGGTCGGCGTGGGCGGAGTAGCCGTTGACGGTTTCCACCCGGGCGCGGATCTCGATGCGCTGGCCGTCCAGTTCCACCCAGCCGCCGCGGGGGCCGTAGCGCTGGATGTCGCGGCCCGGGGTGCCGTGGGCCTGGTAGCCGGTGAACAGCACGCAGTGGCGTTCGTCGCTCAGCATGCGCTTGAGGTAGTTGACCACCCTGCCCCCGCTGACCATGCCGCTGGCGGCGATCACCACCGCCGGGCGGTGGCTGTCCGCCAGGTAGTCGACGGTGCGTTCGTGGGTCTCGTGGTCGTCCACGGTGTAGAGGTTGTCGAAGCTGAGCGGATGGCGGCCACTGCGCAGGCGGTTGTGCGCTTCGGCGTCCCACCAGGGCTTGAGTTCGCGGTACACCTCGGTGAAGCGGGCGGCCAGGGGCGAGTCGACGATGATCTCCAGCTCGCGCCAGCGGCTGTCGCTTGCCCGGTGTATCAGCCTTCCAGTTCGTAGAGCAGCTCCTGGGTGCGGCCGATGCTGAAGGCCGGAATCACCACRGTGCCGCCGTTCTCCAGCGCCCGGTCGATGGCGGCCTTGAGGCGGCCGCGGCGGTGCAGCCTGTCTTCATGGCGACGGTCGCCGTAGGTGCTTTCGAGTACCAGCACATCGGCGCGGTAAGGTGGCTTGGGTGCCGGCAGCAGCGGCGCGTGGGGTGCGCCCAGGTCGCCGGAGAACAGCGTGCGCTGGGCCTGGCCGATTTGCTTGTCGAGGCTGTCGACTTCCTCACTCTCCACCTCGACATAGGCGGAGCCGAGGATATGCCCGGCGCGCTGCAGCTTGACCCGCAGGCGGTGGCGCTCGTCGTCGATGACGGTGTGCCAGGTCTTGTAGTCGATGGCGACCAGGCGGCTTTCCACTTCTTCGAGGAAGCGCTCGATCAAGGCGCGGTCGCGGGTAAAGCCGATCTTCAGCGCATCCTCTATAACCAATGGCAGTAGCCGTGCCGATGGCAGCGAGCAGAGAATCGGCCCCTTGTAGCCCGCCGCCAGCAGGTACGGCAACCGACCGATATGGTCGATATGCACGTGGGTGACCACCAGCGCCAGGATGTCGTCCACCGGAAAGCGCACGGTGTGCTGTTCGAGGCTGTCGAGATGATCGGCATCCTGGCCCTGGAACAGGCCGCAATCGATCAGTAGCGCCCTGTCCGGTGCGATCTGCAGGCGGTGGCAACTGCCGGTAACGCCGGCGGCACCGCCGTGGTGTAAGATTTGCGGGTAGTCGTCCATGAGTATCCGTGGTGTTGGCAACGTTGCCGTTATCGCCTTGCCTGAGGCCTCCGCCGGGGCGCCTGACGGCGCCAGTCGCGATGGGGACCAGCGCTCCAACAAGGTCGGCGACGACTGCGCTGTAGGAGGAATCTTTAGATCACGACTGGAGGCCGCAGGCCTCCCGGCGGTGTTGCCCGGTGTTGGAGATAACAAAAAACGCTGCGGCCTCTGCCGAGGCGCCTACCGGCGCCAGTCGCGATGGGGAGTCGGGGCGCCGAACCGAGCGCTCCAATAGCTACTTTTTCATACCCCGGTTGGCATAGGCGATCACTTCTTTCAGCAGCGCTTCCAGGCTATCAGCACTCAGAATACGCTCTGCCCAAGCTTCCAGTTGGTCAGTGGTGGCGCATTCGAGCCTTTCTCGCGCCCAGGCGGGTAGCTCGCCGAACTTCAGCGTGATCTGCCTGGTGAGCAGCAGCAGCTCTCCCTCCTGGCGACCCTCCTGACGGCCCTCCTGACGACCCTCCTGACGGCCCTTCTCGATTCCGAAGCGTTCGGCACTGGTAACATAGGGCATGTGATGAGCCTCCGAAGCGAAGCCAGGCAACTCATTCAGTGCATCGAGCGCAGCTCGCACACCTCATCCTCGCTCAGGCCGGTAGCATTAGCGATGGTCACATTATCAAGGCTGGTGGTCTCGATCAGATTGCGAGCGGTTTCTCGCTTGGCTTCGAGCTTAGCCTCCTGAATGCGGGCCTCAGCCTCTTTCAGCGCTTCCTCGCGGCCCTTCTCGATTCCGAAGCGTTCGGCACTGGTAACATAGGGCATGTGATGAGCCTCCTCAAAGGCATAGTGTTCGTTGAGGAACTCGCGTTCCAGAGCATCCGGCAAGCGCATCATCCAGTCGATCAGCCGGAACAGCTCGATAATCTGCTGCTTGGCGTAGCCACGTTGGTACATCAATCGCGTGAGGTGCGCCTTCCATCGCTTGAGCTCGTGCCCGTCATCGACCTGCTTGGCCTTGAGCTGAGCCATCACCACCAACGCAAAGACGTTGTCGCTGGCTTCCAGTTCCGCCCAGCGGGCATCAAGATCCAGCAGCTTGGCGACCGGAAAGCGGAAGTCCACTTCGCAGCCCCAGCGGCCACGCTGGAATCGCTGCGGCCGGAAGTCTGAACTGACGTCAGCTAGCACCGCCAGGCTTACCACATCGACGCCATAGCGATCCAGCAGCCGGTAATGATAAGTATACATTCTGGCGGCAAAATTCGCTTCGGGCTCGCCCTGCACTTCGACATGTATCAACACCCAGGTCTCGTGGCCGTCGTAGGTGTAGACCTTAGCCAGCTTATCGGCATACCGCCGGCCGTTATCAGCGTCCGGGGTGATTTGCTGGAGCTCCTTGTCGAGAAAGCTATGTCCCTTTGACCAGTCGATTTCGGGGAAGATGCCGGGAAACAACAAGGCCATGAACTCGGGAAAGCGCCACTCCAGGGCCTCCTTCCATGGACTATCGTGATCCTGACGAGGGAGTAGGTCGCTCATGGGCACGCATTCTCATCCTAGAGATTATTGGAAGCTGCTTCAGTTCCGGTCCGATGCATCGGCGTCCGCGGTGTTGAAAACGTTGCGTTTATCACCTTGCCTGCGGCCTCCGCCGGGGCGCCTGACGGCGCCAGTCGCGATGGGGACCAGCGCTCCAACAAGGTCGGCGACGACTGCGCTGTAGGAGGAATCTTTAGATCACGACTGGAGGCCGCAGGCCTCCCGGCGGTGTTGCCTGGTGTTGGAGATAACAAAAAACGTTGCGGCCTCTGCCGAGGCGCCTACCGGCGCCAGTCGCGATGCAAAGCAGCGCTCCAACAGCTGTTTTGTCCAGCCTTGGTGGCGACTGCCGAGGCGCCAGTCGCGATGGGAACTCGGGGCACCGAACCGAGCGCTCCAACGCTGGGTTTCCGTTACCGGTCAACATTGGTCGCACACTGCATTTCCTCGCTGAACTCGGCCACCTCAGCCTCCGTTAACAAGTTATGCATCCGGATTAGCCGGAGACACGCACGCGCGCTAGAACGGCTGAAGTGATCAAAGGCATGCGCCATCTCGCGATTACGCTCATGGATTAACTCGTACAGCTCGCCCGTAGCGCTCATGAGCCGTAGCATCCCGTTTTGAACAGATCTGCTGGCACTCATCCAGAACGCGCTGCGAAAACCGTTCCAATGCCACTGCCCGAAGCCGCTTGAAGGCTTTCCAGTCGGACTCTCGGATGCTCATTGCAATCTCCCTTTACAAGACCCAACAGCTGCTCTTTCAGGCCCTGGTGGTGCCTGCCGGGGCGCCTACCGGCGCCAGTCGCGATGCGGAGCAGCGCTCCAACAAGGCCAGCGACTACCGCGCTGTAGGAGGAATCTTCAGATCACGACTGGAGGCCGCAGGCCTCCCGGCGGCGTTGCCTGATGTTGGAGATAACGGAAAACGCTGCGGCCTCCGCCAAGGCGCCTAACGGCGCCAGTCGCGATGGGGAGTCGGGGCGCCGAACCGAGCGCTCCAACAACTGATCATCGCAGCTAGACGTTATAAAACCCGCGATACCATTCGACGAAGCGTTTGACGCCTTCTTCCACCTGGACCTGGGGGCGGTAGCCGGTGGCTTGCAGCAGGGCTTCGGTGTCGGCCCAGGTGCGGGGGACGTCGCCGGGCTGCATGGGCAGGTATTCGCAGATGGCTTCGCGGCCGGTGGCGGTTTCCAGGGCGCGGATGAAGGCCATCAGCGAGATCGGGGCGCCGTAGCCGATGTTGTAGAGCGAGTACGGCGCGGTGCTCTGGTCGGGCTCGGCAGTGGCGGCGGCGCGGTCGGAGTTGGACTGCGGGATGACGTCGAGTACGCGCACGATGCCTTCGACGATGTCGTCGATATAGGTGAAGTCGCGGGACATGTCGCCGTGGTTGTAGACCTGGATCGGCTTGCCTTCGAACATCGCCTTGACGAACTTGAAGATGGCCATGTCGGGCCTGCCCCAGGGGCCATACACCGTGAAGAAGCGCAGCCCGGTGGTGGGCAGGTCGTACAGGTGCGCGTAGGTGTGGCTCATCAGCTCGTTGGCCTTCTTGGTGGCCGCGTAGAGGCTGACGGGGTGGTCGACGTTGTCGGCGGTGGCGAACGGGGTCTTGGCGTTCATGCCGTAGACCGAGCTGGACGAGGCGTAGACCAGGTGCTTCACCTTTTGCTGCCGGCAGCCTTCGAGCACGTTGAGGTGGCCGATCAGGTTGGAGTCGGCGTAGACGTGGGGGTTTTCCAGCGAGTAGCGCACCCCGGCCTGGGCGGCCAGGTGGATCACCCGGTCGAAGCACTGATCGCGGAACAGCGCGGCCATGCCGACACGGTCCCCCAGGTCCATCTTGATGAAGCGCACGTCGGGGCAGTTGGCGGCCAGGTCATCGAGCCGCGCCTGCTTGAGCGATACATCGTAGTAATCGTTGAGATTGTCGATGCCCACGAGTTCGTGGCCAAGCCCGCTAAGGCGCTTGGCCACGGCATGGCCGATAAAACCAGCGATACCGGTGATCAGCAGTTTCACGTTAAACCTCGATGTTCATGTCGCCGATCAACGGCAGGTGAATGGGCAGTGACGGGAGGCGCCGGGGGCGGGTGGTGGCCTCCGCCGAGGCGCCTGACGGCGCCAGTCGCGATGCGGAGCAGCGCTCCAACAGCGATCCTCTCCACCGAAGGTAATTACGCGCTGTCGGAGGAAGCTTCAGCTCACGACTGGAGGCCGAAGGACTCCCGGCGGTGTTGGAAGCGTTGCGGTTATCGCTGCGGCTGTGGC
>NZ_AZQX01000326.1:0-22015 GCF_000568385.1 Halomonas sp. BC04 | reverse complement strand
ATTTCGAGGTCGCTGCACGAACCAAGAGCTTCGCTGCGGCCGCCAAGGAACTCAACGTGACACCGGCGGCGATCAGTCACCAGATCAAGGCACTTGAGGAGTATCTCGGTGTTAAACTTTTCGTCCGTCACCACCGGCGGGTCAGCCTGACTCCAGCCGCACGTGCGGCCCTGCCGGAGCTGCATGAGGGGTTTCAGACTCTGGATCGTGCGGTGGACAAGATTCGCTCCTACGGCGAAGAGCGGCTCATCGTCACCGTGTGCTCAGAACCCCTGTTCGCTACCAAGTGGATCGTACCGCGGCTACACCGCTTTTACGCCGTGTGCCCAGACGCCGAAGTGCGTTTGCAGGCGAGCCTGCATACGGTGGACCGAGCCCGTGACAGCGCCTTCGGTGTGACCGATCTCATGCGTGCCGGCATCGACGTGTCTGTACGTCTCGGCTACGGCAACTATGCCGACATCCAGCCGCAACGGCTGATGGGACTGGACCTGGTACCCATGTGTGCCCCCGAATTGGCTAACACCGTGAGCAGCATCGACATATTGCGCCAGTTGCCGTTGCTGTGTGACAGCACCCTTACCCGCTTCGACGAGCCCTGCGGGTGGAAAGAGTGGTTCAAGCAGCAGGCATATGACGCCGGCGCGTTCCGTGAGCTGCGGTTTGGCAACGGGTTGCTGGCACAAGAGGCGGCCGTGGCCGGTCAGGGCATCCTGCTTGGCAGTCGGGATCTACACCAGGCGGAGCTGAGCGCCGGGAAGCTGGAGGTGGTGTTGGATAAACCACTGAACTGTGAACAGGCGTACTACGTGGTCAGTGCGGGCCCAGGACAGGAGCGATCGATCGCCGCCCAGTTTCGTGAATGGTTGCTGGATGAGGCGAACAAGGCTGCTTGAGTACCGCTATGAAGAACAGTGTACTACCTCCCGGTCGTAATTGACGCTCCCAGCGACTATGTTGGGGGTGGCCAATGAACGGTCGTTCAAACTACATGGAGGAGTCGATGAAAACAGGACATGCAGCGCTGATCGGTTTGACGCTTGGGGCCTTTTCCCTGACGAGCATGGCAGGCGAAGGCAACGGCCCGACGGCCAGCGTCGAATTCGTCGATAACCACGGTGAGGTAGTGGGGGAGGGCACGATCAAGCAGGGCCCGGTCGGGGTGCTGATCAACTTCAGCATCGATGGCCTGGAAGAGGGCTGGAAGGCCATCCACATCCACAACGTCGGTACCTGCGAGGATCACGAGGAAGGGTTCCAGGCCTCTGGCGGTCACCTGAATCCCGATGACTCCGCGCACGGTTTCCTCAACCCGGAGGGCCCGGATGCCGGCGACCTGCCCAACTTCTACGTCCACGGCGACGGCAGCGCGATGGTGGAGATGTTCAACGAACGGGCCAGCCTCGACGGCAGTATCGGCGGCAACATGCTTGATGATGACGGCAGCGCGCTGGTCATCCATGAAAACCCCGACGACCACATGAGTCAGCCCATTGGCGGTGCCGGCGACCGGGTCGCCTGCGGGGTCGTGCAGGGCGGCTGATTCCAGCGCTCAGCGCGTCAACAGCCCTTCGGCGAGCGCATCGCCGAGGCGGTTGACGGCCAGGGCCAGATTCTCGTCGATGACGTGGAGGTACTCCGTCCAGTCATCGACGTGGTGCAGCTCCGCCTTTCCGTCCGAAATGCCGCGCAGCACCGTCAGCGGCACCTCGAAGCGCATGCAGGCGCGCAGGCAGGCGTAGCTCTCCATATCCACCATCTCGGCGGCGATGGAGTCGTAGGCCGCGCCCGAGACGATATTGGCCCCGGTCGACAGCGACGCCTCAGCGATGCCGGGAATGCGCAGCGGCAGTGGAAGGGTCGCCGGGAGGTCGAGAAAGGGCGTGACGCCCTTTTCGAAGCCCAGCGGCGTGGCGTCCATGTCCCGGTAGGAAACGGATGTCGCCTGATAGACCTCGGTCTGCTCCAGCACCCGGCTGCCGGCCGAGCCCAGCGACACCACCAGATCGGGCAGGCGCCGCGCTGGGCCAGGGCGGCCAGGGCAGCGGTAAGCTCGACGGCCGCCTCCACCGGGCCAACACCGCTGACGAGCGGTGTAAAACGCTGCTTGAGGTGCGGGCCGTATTCGGCGTCCGCCGCCATCACGAAGAGAACGTTGTGACCGCCCAGTGCCGTCAGCTTGGGCCCACCGGATAAGTTGTCCTGCGAATCAGGAGTAGGGGTTCGAGTCATCGACGCTGCTTGCCTTGCGTTGGGTCGTATCGGCCCAGTGTACCCCCTTGATAGGGTGGTTGCAGGTTCGCACAAGATCACGCGCAGCCATGTCGATCATTCTGCGCATGAGATAAATCATATTTCGAGATATTACACCTAACCCGAAAAGACCGCTTGCTAGGCGGTCGCGGAAATCAAGGGGGTCTTTTCAAGTAAGCTACAAGAATTAGCTGGTGATCGACTTTTTGCTCTTATCGGCCTGCTGTTGGCTTTTCTGGTAGATATCGCCAGCCACTTCCTGACCCTTCTTGAAGCCGCTCTCTACTTGGCTCTTGCCTTTTTGCATGTTCTTTTCGAGTTGCTTGCTACCCGTTTGCATGCTCTCAGTCGTCAGCTTCTGGGTATCCTTCATATACTCCTCGCTCAAGGAGCGAATCTTTTCAGCATCTTCCTTCAAGCGCTCGCTCATCTCGCGTACAGCCTGCTGCTGCTGTTCGACCACCTCCTTGAAGCTGTCGGAATCCTTGACTTCGAGCCAGGCGCGGGACTGCGCAAGGCTTTTTTCTGAAAAATTGCGGACAGAATCGAACTGAGCCGAGAACAATTTTTCAAAATAATTGGTGGTCATCAATCCATAAGCGCGGACCGGCTCAGCGATGGCATCGTTAAACTGCGCGCTGGCTTCATCGCTAGCCTGGTTGGCATTTGCCTTGGAATCTTCATGTTTCATTGACTGTCTCCTCATCTTCAGTAGTTTACTGAAGAGCTGTTTCAATAGATGTGATGTCTGGTTGGCAGCCTTTCAACAAGTACGTTATGGTCAAGGCCATTTGTAAGAAAGTGTGAGGTTATGGTGGTAACGTGTCACTCCTTATCGGGATGGGCTGCGACGACGTTAATACCAATATAGGCAGTGAGGTGATTATTTCTGTGCGGCAGCACACCAATATTGTATTTCTACCGTGGGCGCAACATTCGGCGACTACCACTCGAGAGAATTGCTGACGGGGAGCCAGGCTGAGCGAGCAACGCACCGGATTGTCATGCTTTGCGCCCGCGCCCAGGTTGGCGGCACTTGCCAGACCAGGTGGTTACTGTAAAGGTAGTGAAAACCTCGCGGCGGGTGATCACATGACAGATGAACCTCCTCAGCAGACGCTGCAATCCTTCCACGACGCCCTGATGGCGCATCCATTGATCCGCGAGCTGTGGCATCACTTCCCCGAGAACATGTTCCTGGTACGTGTGGAGGAGGACGGACACTTCACGGTCGAGGCAGCCAATCCGGCGCAGCTCGACATCGTCGGCCGTGAGTGCCTGGGCCAGCCGCTTTCGGCCTTTATGCCGGCTGCTTCGGCCGAGGCGATCTATGCGCGCTACCGCGAATGTGTGGCGCGGGACAAGCCGATACGCTATGAGGAGCATGCCGCCTTCTTCGACGAGCATGGCAACGAGCAGTACGGCTACTGGTTGACGCTGATCGTGCCGCTGCACAATGCCGCCGACGACCCGCAGCGCGTCACCCATCTGTTCGGCATCGCCCAGAACGTGACCGAACTGCATCAGGCCCGGGATGCGCTGGAGCGCCACAACCAGGCGCTGGAAGCACGCGTGGAGCAGCGTACCGCTGAGCTGCAGCATGCCAACCGCGAGCTTACGCTGCTCAACGGCCAGCTCGAGGAGATGGCAACTCGTGACTTCCTCACCGGCTGCTACAACCGCCGCCATATCGAGGCCCTGGGCCAGCGCGAGATTGATCGGGCACGGCGCTATGGCATTTCGCTCAGCGTGTTGATGATCGACCTCGACGCCTTCAAGCAGGTCAACGATACCCAAGGCCATGCCGCAGGGGATGCCGTGCTCAAGCGCGTTGCCGCGAGCCTGCAGGACGCGCTGCGCGATAGCGACCTGCTTGGCCGTTTTGGCGGCGATGAATTTCTGATACTGCTTCCCGAGAGCGGCAGCGATGATGCCCGCGCCACCGCCGAGCGGCTGCAGCAGAGGGCGCGCGAGCTGGCCGCCGTCTCGATCAGTGTAGGGATTGCCACGCTGCGGCCCGACGACGACAGCCTGGACAGCCTTGCCGCCCGGGCCGACCAGCAGCTACTCGCTGCCAAGCGGGAGCACCATCGAGAGGCGTCTGGTTGAAGTGTTCGATGCAGTGCATGGCGCGAGGGGAGATCACCAGTATCGCAGCAAATGAGCCCTGCTTGACCCATGAGCCGAATCGGCTGATAATTCGGCTCATATAGTGAGCCGAATAGTGCGACCATTCGGCTCATACCGTCCGCAAGGTGCCGCCATGGATGCTTCCACCACGCCGTCAACCTGGGTCTGGCAGCAGCCCGACTGGCCCGCTTTCCACTGGCGAGCCGCTGTGATTCAGCCTCGCCTTCAGGAAGCCTGGCGATCTCTCGGGATGCTGCTGGGCAGGGTAGGTTCTCTCCCCGTCGATGATGATCCGGCGGTCACGTTGGATACCCTGTTGCAGAACATCATTACCTCCTCGGCCATCGAGGGAGAGCGCTTGAATGCCGCCACGGTGCGCTCCTCCCTGGCACGACGCCTCGGCGTGGACAATGGGGCAGTGGCTGTGTCATCTCGTTCGGAAGGCCTGGCCGACATGATGATGGATGCCATCGGCTCGCCCGATACAGCCTTGACCCGCGAGCGGCTCTTCCAGTGGCATCGCTGGTTGTTCCCCGATGCCGAGGCATCGCTGGTCAGGCTGCGGGTCGGAGAGTGGCGGGGCGAGGAACCGATGCAGGTCGTCTCCGGCCGTCTCGACAAGCCCAAGGTGCATTTCGAAGCCCCGCCTCGCACAGCGCTGGATGACGAAATGGATGCCTTCCTGGCGTGGTTCGACGCGAGCCGCCATGACCCGACCCTGGACCCCCTGCTGCCGTGCCGGTATTGCCCACTTCTGGTTCGTTACCCTGCACCCCTTCGAGGACGGTAACGGCCGCCTGGCCCGTGCCATCACCGACCGGGCCTTGGCCCAGGCTGATCGGCAGAGCATTCGCCTCTATACCATGTCCGCGGCGATCCTGGCCGAGCGGCAGCACTACTACCGGGTGCTTGAAACCAGCCAGCGTGGCACCACCGATCTCACCGGCTGGCTGGCCTGGTTTCTCGATATCCTGCTGAAGACTCTGGGCGATGCTCTGGCCGGCATTGAGCGTACCCTGGACAAGACACGCTTCTGGCAGCGATTCGCCGATGCCGGCCTGCTACCGGAGCAGATCAAAGTGCTTAACCGATTGCTGGATGGCGGAGAGCGGGGCTTTGAAGGTGGCATCAGTGCTGCCCAGTACCAGGAGGTCGCCAAGGTCAGCAAGGCCACCGCGACCCGCCACCTCTCCGACCTGCTGACCAAGGGCTGCCTGGAGAAACTGCCCGGGGGAGGCCGCAGCACGCGCTACCAAATCGTGGATTCCGGCTCTACCTGCCCCGACGGCTCTCGTTGACATCATCCGTAAGCCAGACCTTGATCAGGGATTGATAGGGCATGTCGCGAGCGGCTAGACAAGATCAGCGAGATGCTCGATGGTTTCGGGATACTTCTGGACCAGCCTGATAAGTGTCTTGGCCTGGGCATTGGGCTTGGCGCGGCCTTGCTCCCAGTTCTCCAGCGTCCTGGGGTTGGTGCGGAGATACATGGCGAAGATCGGGCGGGACATATTCAGCCGCTCCCGCAGCTCGATGAGCTCGCTGGCTGTGACGTCGGGAACCTCCTCCAGCTCTACGGAGTGGGAGCGTAGCGTGCGCTTGCCTTGGCGCTCACCTGCCAGTGCATCGAAGCCCTCGACGAGTTCGTCAACAATATTACGGCCCATGGTCATGTCCTCGCGTTGAGTTCCGCATCCATAACATCAGCGGCCTCGGGGTTCTGGAGCAAGAAGCTCTGGAAGGCACGAAATGCGGCATCGTCGAAGTAGGTAGAGCGATGACGCTCGTAAGGAGGCAGTTCGACAAACGTTGCTTTCATATTGTGTACGTAAGTTGCGTATAGTTTTGGCTGCAGTGCCAGACAATGTCAAGCACGCACGATGGTCGGTCTAGCGGCATTACATCAGCAAAGGGTGAAAAATGGACTTCCCCCGAATCAATGCTCACTCCACCAATCGCAGTTCGAACACGTGCCGGATTCGCTCACCGCCCCACTCATAGCCCCTTCCGAGACAGTGACTGCCTGCCCGCTCAAGGGCGATGCCGCGTACTTCTCGCTTGGCGAGCATCAGGATGTAGCGTGGAGTTATCAGGCGGGCACCTCTAGGCCGCCACCCATGCTAGGCTAAGCCATGGGCAGCCATAGTGATCAGCTTGCCGAAGGCTCGACGTTACTGAGGTAGCGCAAGATGAACCGAACCAAGACCTTACAGCTGTTGCGAGAACACCTGCCGTGGCTATCCAGCGAGTATGGCGTCACCTCGTTGGCGCTTTTTGGCTCCATGTCGCGCGATGAAGCTCGCGACGACAGCGATATCGATATCCTGGTGAGCTTTGACGGCCCGGCGACCTCGGCCCGTTATTTCGGGGTGCAGTTCTACCTGGAGGATCTGCTGGGCCATCCAGTAGACCTGGTGACCGACAAGGCGCTACGCCCCGAGCTGCGGCCCCATGTTGAGCGTGAGGCAGTGCGTGTCTGATTCTCCCGGAGCTATTCGCCGCGGTTCCTGTCCACCCAACCGGCATCGAGTGAGAACATGACGGATCGCCTGACACCATCGGCTGTGCTGAAGAAACTGCAAGACAATCAGGGCGTGCCCTTCGCCGAGGTCTTCCGGCACGGTTCACTTCAGGTCGAGATCTACAAGCCGGAAGGCGTGGATCATCAAACCCCGCACACCAGAGACGAGGTGTACGTCGTCATCTCCGGCTCAGGCCAATTCATCAACGGTGACACCCGACAGCCCTTCGAGGCGGGTGAAGTGCTGTTCGTGCCCGCGGGCGTCGTTCATCGCTTCGAGGATTTCACCGACGACTTCGCCACCTGGGTGTTCTTCTACGGCCCAGAGGGTGGCGAAGCGGGGTCAGCTACCCCTAAGTAGCGGGTCCCAAGCTTCGGCCCCATATCAAGCGTGAGGCATTGCGTGCTAATGCCTGGGGCGATACGGGTACGCCGTTGAAATCGAAGTGCCATTCCCTGCTCCCTGTCTTGTTACTCGTTATTATCGTCTTCAGCCTGCTCCCGACGTCTCTGCATGGCATCGCTGAAGCTGCCGCCAGGATGCCGGTCGCATGGCGATCATGCCGATACCTACGATGGCGGTCAGGCCGGCAAACAGCTGCCCAGCCGCGGTCACCGGCGTTACGTCCCCGTACCCCACGGTAGTGAGTGTGGCCACGCTCCACCAGAGCGCTCTGGGAATACTCCCGAAGGTTTCAGGCTGATGGCTGGCTTCCAGGACATAGATCACGCTGCTGGTGACGATCAGCAATGCCACTGCCACCATCAGGCTCACTGTGAGTTCGTAGCGCCGCCCGCGCACCGCCTGATAGAGATCGCCGATGGCGTTGGAGAAGCGCCCCAGGCGCGCGAGCCTGAGTAACCGGATCAGCTTGAGCAGACGCAAGGCGAAGGCGTTGACGGCTCCCATGGTCAGGAAGAACGGCAGAATCGCCAGCAGGTCGATGATCGCCCATGGGCTAACCATAAAGCGCAGGCGCCCAGCCAGCCCTCGATAGCGAGGATCTTCGCCGGCCGCGATCACACGCGCGACGTACTCGACCAGGAAGGCCAGCGCCAGTGCAGCCTCGGCGGTGACGAAGGCGCTGGGCGCCAGCGCTCGGACCACTGGCTCTGTCTCCAGAATGGTCAGTGCCGTGGCGAAGATGATCAGCACGGCTATCAAGCGGTTGGTGATCGATAGCCCAGGGGAGTCACGAGCGGTGGGCTCGAGCATCAGGTAAAGGCGACGGCGCCAACCCTCATAGGGGCTGGTCTTCTGGCTATCCGATGGCTGCATGCATTCCCCCTATCCCGTCGCCAGCCCGTTGAGCGGATCTCGAGGCGCCCGTTGATGACATCAATGGGACAAACCATCCTTTGGTGCTAGGCTGAATCCCATAACAGTATAACGACAACGCCTATACGCAAGGGATGGCTCTGTGCCAACGGCTTCCACCGAGCCCCGTATCATGCTTCACCCGATGCCCTGGGCTGTTTATGTAGTTGTCTCATTCCTATACCCTGGTTGAGAGGCGTATCAATGCCAGAAGCAGCCCCAGCTGTCCCTGTATCCGGAGATATCCAGCTTCGATTTCTCGAACTCTGCCAGTTTCGTCGGCTGGAAAAAGTTCAGTTGGACGTCGACAAAAAGACCACCATCCTGGTCGGCGCAAACAACAGTGGAAAAACCTCGATTCTTGCTGCCCTGCGACACTTCCTTGCGGATGGGTCCTCCTTCGGCGCTTTCGACATCAGCCTCTCGCAGTGGCCAAAACTACGAGCTCTTGGCAAAATTTGGGAAGCCCTGACCGAAGACCCCTCAACAATCGCCGGGACTGAAGATCAGTGGAATGAGCAGCTCCAGACAATTCTTACGGCCATGCCAACACTGGACCTCTGGTTCGATGCAGAAGCCGGTATGTACCACTACGTCGCACCATTCCTTTCTAAGCTGAGCTGGCAAGGAGGCGCAGTTGGTATTCGCCTGCGACTTGAGCCAGCCGCAAGCATTGAAGAGCTGAAGCAACTAGCCTGGATGTATCACACGGCGCGTTTGCCAGTTAAGGACATGGGAGCGGACTCGCTAGCATGGCCCATGGACCTCCTCGATTTCTGGCTACGTGAGCCATCGAAGCTTGGCCAAGTTCGTGTATACAAGCTAGATGCAGATAACAACCCAGTGACAGGCTTCGCAACATACACCACTCAGATACTCTCTGAAGATGCCTGCCCAATTGAGCGTAAGCAATTGCTAAAATTGTTACGCGTTGACTTTGTCGCGGCCCAGCGAGGGCTCGGAAGCGAAGAAGCAGACTCACGGTCTGCCTCGGGACCGCATCGGGTCGGCATGTTTTCAAACCAACTTCTAAAGTTTGCCCGACAGCACTTGAATGTTGCCAGTACCGGACATGGCCACCGTGCAGACCTTATCAAAGCCGTGGCTGAGGCGCAGAAAGAGTTAGATAAGAAAATTCACGAAGCCATCGCCGATTCGGTTGAGGAAGTTAAGGAGCTCGGCTATCCGGGGCTGCATGACCCCCAAGAAATCCGCTTCCGCACACGCATCCAGACGGCTGACCTGCTCGACCATGGGACCGCTGTCCAGTACAGCATGCAGAAGGAGTCTCTCGAAGAGCTTCTACCCGAATATTCTATCGGGCTCGGCTACCAGAATCTCCAGTCCCTCAGCTACCAGCTGGTTTCCTTCAAAGCAGCCCGGCTTAAGCCTGAAAAAGGTTCTCCTGCACCTGTTCACCTAGTGATGATTGAGGAGCCTGAGGCGCACCTCCATGTTCAGGTGCAGCGTATCTTCCCCGACAAGGCGCACAAGCTCATCAGTCCGACTGAGCAAAATGCATCAGCTCTCAAAAGCCAGCTACTCATTAGCACTCATTCGAGCCATCTTGCTCATGCGGAGAACTTTGACAGAATCCGATATGTTCGCCGCATCGCGAAGAGTGCGGAAAAACCTATGCCTACGACCGAAGTGGTCAATCTTGGTCAGGTCTTTGGTGATGACAAAAAGACCCGTCAGTTTGCGGAGCGCTACTTCCGCGTTCAGCACACAGATCTGCTGTTTGCTAATGCAGCCATTTTCGTTGAGGGTGTTGCAGAGCGCATGCTGGTTCCGCTCTTCATTGAGCGTGACTTTAAGACACTGAACAGCCGCTACGTGTCCTTTCTGGATATCGGAGGGAGCCATGCCCACCGGCTCAAGCCACTCGTTGAGAAGCTCAGGATTCCTACGGTTATCATTACCGATATTGACCCATCTGAAGAAAGGGAAGGCAAACCCAAGAAGAATGGTGATCCGACCAAAAAACTTGTCGCGGTTGCGAATACGGGTCAAATTGGACTTTACTGCGGTAACCCGACTCTTCGTGGCTGGCATCCGAAGCTAAACCAACTCGATGATTTCAAAAACCCAACTGACGCTCAGTTGGTATGGAATGAGACCGCGGATTGCCTCGTGCGTTTCGCTTGGCAGTTGCCTGTCTCTGAAGCTGGCGGCAGCTGGCCCAGCACGTTTGAAGATTCGCTCGTCCTTACGAACATGCCCTGGTTCAAGGGCCTGATGGACGAAAAAGTCGATGAGAATGGCTTGGAGATTGAAGCACCGACGGGAGCACTTGGCTCTGTTGCAAAAAGGACCGCTGAAGACGGAAGCTTTCCAGAACTGCTCTGTGCACTTCACACACTCATGCACGGTTCGTTCAATAAAGGGGACTTCGCCGCAAGCATCTTCGAAATGATCTCGTCGGATGAGCCCGTCGTATGCCCAAAATATATCGCGGATGCCTTGGCCTGGCTGCAGGCGCAGCTTGAACCAGGCCAGGAGTGATGGTATGAGCGCGGTTCCTACCTTTGCCAACAACGACCGCGATGCTGGGGTTGTTGAAGAAATCTGCGGCTATCTCACTGAAGAGCCTCCGCGCAGTTACTTCCTATTTGCCGGCGCGGGATCTGGGAAGACACGTACGCTCGTAGAGGTGCTACGTCGGATGACAGGTGTCGTGGAGCATGAAAAGGGTGAGCGTCTTGCCCGGAGCCTGCGGATGTACGGGCGCTCAATACGTGTAGTCACATACACGAAGAACGCGGTCGCGGTCATAAATGGACGCCTCGGAGATAACGACTTGGTGGAGGTCTCCACCATCCACGCGTTTTGCTGGGAGCTCATTAGTGGATTTAATGAAGACATCCGCACGGCGCTCATAGCTATCAAGGAAACTCAACTTGAAAAGGAAACTGCAGAAGCCCGAGCAAAACCGAGGGGAATTACGGCGGCAAAACAGCGGGATCTGAATGAACTCAAGGAGGTGATAGAGGCGTTTAGAGGGACGGATGTGTTCATTTACCATCCGGACCGTGAGACATATGGTCCCGGCGCGCTTGCCCATAAGCACGTCCTCGACGCAACGGCCTGGCTTCTCAGGAACAGGTCTACGCTCCGGACTATCCTCAAAGACCGGCATCCCATTGTACTCATCGATGAGTCACAGGACACGATGAAGGGGATGCTGGATGCTTTGATGGGCCTTGCTGAGCCAAGAAGGAGTGGCCTTACTCTTGGATTGCTCGGCGACCATCGGCAACGCATCTATACCGACGGACATTCGGACCTTCCAAGTTTGGTACCACCGAGCTGGGCGACACCGGAACTGCAAATGAACCATCGCAGCCAGTGCCGAATCGTCACCCTCATCAACAGAATCTGGGAAGCGGAAATCGAGGGGCGGACCCAACCTGGGAACGGCGTGGAACAGCATTCAAGAACCGAGAAGGCGGGCGGGGCTGTCCGGATATACGTAGGTGACACGAAGCTTTCTTCAGAAGATAAGGTTATCTGCGAACGTTGGTGCGCAGACCAGATGCGGGAGGCGAGCGGGGCCGCCGCTTGGAGCCAAGGTGAATACCAGATGCTCGCATTGGAACACAAGCTCGTCGCAACACGAGGCTCGTTCCTCGATGCGTTTGGTGCCATGGTGCTGCTTGATCCGAATGCTGCTGCACCTAGTGGAAGCGGCGAAAACAAGGGGCCCGCTGCAGTACAGGTTCTATTCAACGAACTCGCTCAGCTAGAGGCGTGCGTTAGTCCTGATGGTACTGTTGATGAGTTCAAGACCACAGAGATTTTTCGGCGCTACGGCCGTCTCGATGACATGCCTGAGGACACGGCAGCGCGGATAAGCCGTACCGACGAAATGCTTCAAGCTATTGAAGTTTTTGCTGCTGCCTGTGCAGATCCGATTTCGACAGTGGGGGAGGTGCTTGAACCGGTCTTGAGCGCAAAGCTGTTTGAGGTTGACCCTCGTCTCTCGGCAGCATACGCGGACACATCGCTCCCACCTCCAGCGCCTGGTCGAGGCGAAGAGGAGTCCAAACAGGACCGGATGCGCCGTGGTTGGTGCGCGCTGTTCGCTTCCCCTTGGATTCAGTTACAAAAGTATCGAACCTACCTCGCGGGGAACTCGGTACTGGCAACCCACCAAGTCGTAAAGGGTTCTGAGTTTCTCCATGTCATGGTTGTAATGGATGACAAATTAGCTGGCGGCAACCAGATTTCCTACGACAAAATTTTTGGTGGTGTGCAGCTCAGCAAGACGGACAGAGAAAACGTAGAGAAAGGTAAAGAAACGACTATAGACCGTACGTTGCGCCTTTTATATGTTACATGCAGCCGCGCCCAGGAGTCGTTGACTCTCGTGCTCTGGTCGTCTGATCCAACAGAAGCCCTAGTGCGAATCAAGAACAGCGGCTGGTTTGTAGACGGAGAATTTGAAGCGATTCCTGAGATAGCTAATTGATGCCATAAGCTTTCTCAGGCACATGTCTCTCGGTGGAATAGTCACTGGCGGACATTCGTTTCTGGCCAAACGCTGATACCACCAGCGCTGGTGGCGTTGGCTTTATATCCCCCTAACTCACCCACCACCTCCCGCGTCCCGTTTCTACCTGTATGAGCCAGCGCTTGGCGCGGGCGAGGCAGGTGTTGACCAGCTCCCGGGTATGGATGGGGCACTGGGGAGCAGCAAAGCGGAGGGTGAAATCCGAGCCCTGGGATTTGTGTACCGTCATGGCGGATACGGTTTCCACCGCCCGCAGGCGGCTGGGCAGTATCCACTTGATGTCGCCGCTTCCGTCGCCGGCGGGAGGCGACGCGCAGCAGGGTGGGGGTGCGGCCAACCTTCAGTGACGTTGAAACAGGGGTGTCACGAGCGGTTGGCTCGAGCATCAGGTACAGGTGACGGCGCCAACCCGCATAGGGGCTGGCCTTCTGGTTTTCCAATGGCTACATGCATTTCCCCTGTCCCATCGCCAGCTCGTAGGGCGGATTTCGAGGTGCCCGTTGATGGCAAGAATGGGACTAACCACCTTAGGGTGCTAGGCTGAATCGCATAACAATATAACGACAACGCCCATACGCAAGGGATGGTTCTATGCCAACGGCTTCCACCGAGCCCCGCATCACCCTGCACCCGCACGCCCGACGCGTGCGAGTCATCATCGATGGCACCCTGCTTGCCGATACCACCCGCACCATCGAACTCCGCGAACGCGGCTACCCGCCGCGGCAGTATCTCCCCCGCGAAGACGTAAGGATGGACTTACTGACGGCTTCCGCCACCGTAACTCACTGCCCCTTCAAGGGCGATGCCGCGTACTTTTCGTTTGGCGAGCACAGCGATGTGGCGTGGAGCTATGAACAGCCGTTGGAAGGCATGCAAGCAATTGCACAACACATGGCGTTTGACGACAGAAAGATGATCGTCACAGAAGACTCAGCCGAGTAACGACGCTACTTCCTCATTACTATCGCACCGGGCACGCCGCTTCAGGTTGTCAGCGAGATCTCCACATGACGGGCGAGCGCGCGCTCGGCAACAAGAAAGCACCCGGCTACCACCCGATGCGGGCACGGCAGATACTCGCCCAGCCGCATGGCTTCATCTGGGTCCCGACCGCGCTCTTGCCGCAGCATGGCGTGCGCTGGGAAGAGATCGATGAGCCAAGCAGGGCGCGAGCGGTGATAACCTGCGGCACACTGGATGAATTCCGAAATTTTGATGGTTTCACCCTGACCACCAGAGTGGAGGCAGGCTACCACTTCGGCGCGGAAGCGTACTTTCCGTTCTTCCGGGTGATGAGGTTGGGGGAGGTTCGCTTCCAGTCTCCCTAGGGCTTTGTCTTGTGTAGGGTTGCGTTGATCCTGCGCATGGGAAAAGCCATGCTTCAGTGCTAGGCTGAAACGCAAAGACACAGAACGACACAACCGTACGCTAGGGATAGCCCGTTGCGCTTTGCCCCGGCCGCTTACCCAAAGCGTTAAGGCTACAGGTATCAGAGTATGTCGGATGAAGACAATCCAAGTGAGGAAATTCCGAAAGGCAAAAGGGTGGCAAAATACTCACGAGGAGCGCTTCAAGCGATAGGCGGGGCTGTTCCTTTTGCTGGCGGAGTGTTTTCGGCTATAGCCGGTGCATGGTCCGATGCAGAACAGGAAAGAGTGAATCGTTTTTTTGAACACTGGGTGAGAATGCTGCAAGATGAGTTAAAAGAAAAAGAAGAAACCATCATAGATATTATGGCTCGGCTTGATCTCCAAGATGAGAAAATCGCTGAACGAGTGGAAAGTCGAGAGTATCAGTCGTTAGTAAAGAAGACTTTTCGGGAGTGGGCTGGCGCCGAAAGTGAAGAGAAGCGAGTATATATCCGAAATATCCTCTCCAATGCTGCCGCTACTTCGGTCTCCAGCGACGACGTAGTCCGAATGTATATTGATTGGATCAATCAGTACTCAGAAATGCATTTCCAAGTCATAGGGGCAATATACAACAGTGGCGGTATTACGCGTGGGGAGATATGGCGAAAAATTGGTAAGGGCCTGTGCGGGAAGATTCTGCTGATGCTGATCTCTACAAGCTACTTATTCGTGATCTGAGTACGGGCGGTATCATACGTCAACATAGGGAAGTAGATCGTTTCGGAAGTTTTGTGTCAAAGCCCACACAGAGAAGACCCAAGGGAAGTGGGCCAAAGCCGCAAGTATCGGCGTTTGATGAGCATGAAGGCTATGAGCTCACAGGGCTTGGACAGCAGTTTGTTCACTATGCAATGAGCGAGTTGCCGCCGAAAATTGAATTTAAAGCCGAGGGCGAAGAGCCCTAGCATTCGTTTGCGCGACGAACGATTACAGTGAAAAAGCGGAGCGTGAGCCGGGTGCGATATGCTATGGAGTGACACATGTGAGTAGTATTGAGTTAAATTTGTTTAGGATAAAATTTGTCCGTCCACGGCAATCTTCAATATTTGATGATGGCATCGAGGTGTCGGAAATTTTTAAGCTCGCTATAAATGCAAAGCCTTCTTCAGAGTTCCGAAGGGATTATGTGTGGCACATAGGGAATATCAAAGAAGTTGACGAGAAAGGGGGGAGTTTTGCCGTAGGAAGAACAACAAAAACAACTCTAGCTAAATATGATAACGAATCGGGTGATTTTGTCGAGGAATATTTTGAAGAGAGTCCGTATACTATATGTCTATATGATTTGAGCGTGGGAGTTGTTGCGATAGCAAGGAAGTCCAAGCTGGCCCAGACCCCAACGGGGATTGCCAATAAACTGAAGAAACTGTTAGCAGTAACAAGCCCTGTCTTAAAGCGTAATGTGGAGGTTAGATTAGATCCGATACCCGATCCCAAAGGATTTATTAAAAAGCTTCTTGCAGCACATAAGATACAATCATTCAGTGCCAGCTTTACTGGCCCTAACCCGGTAGATGCTGACGAGTTATTTCAAAAGCCATTATCTGTTTATTGCCAGGCTGTTAATGGTGAGGGTGGTCGGGTGATAACAGAGGGTGAATCTTTAAACCAAGAGGCAGTTGTTAGCGTTACAAAATCTGTGGCAGCTACAGGTAACGAGGCATCAGCTAGAATTCTTGAAAAGCAAGGGCAAAAGACAAAGCGTATACGTTTAAAAGGCGATCCTTTAAAGCTGATATATGAAGAAAATGAGTTTTCTACAGAAGAAGCATTGGAGGATGTTAGGCTGGAGTATTTGAGAGTGAGAGGAAATGTATGATTGTTCAGAATGTGACCTCCATGGAGGAATTGTTTAGCATTGTTAATAGATTTCCCAATCCTTATATTTATAGGGGGCATTCTAATTCTAGCTGGTCGTTAAGATCAACTTTAGAGCGAGGGTGCGGAAACAACTTTAATAAAGAATTTGCTGGAAATTACGAAAAACATGCGTGCGAAGAATTTTCTTCTAGATTTCATTTGTATGATAAAGAAAATGTTTCTCCTAAGAGCTTGCTTGAATGGCTAGCATTGATGCAGCACTATGGTGTACCGACTAGGCTTCTTGATTTTACATCTAGCCCTTATGCGGCTTTGTATTTTGCCTTAGAAGATTATGATAAAATCAATCGACCTGACATGGCGTTATATTGCTTGAACTACACTGAGCTAATGGAGAAGTCTTTAGAGCTAATAAAGGCTGAGGATAATCATTTTTCGGAGACAAGGGCTACAATTAATGGTAGAAAAGACGAAATATTTGAGGAGTGTGTTGAGCGATTTAATAGAAATATACTGTGGGTGACAGAGCCGCAAAGACTAAATGCAAGAATAGATCGGCAGGCTGGTTGCTTTGTGCTGTCTGGTGATAAAGGCAAGTCTATTCAAGCGGTGATAGATGAAGAAGCTTACAGTGAGGTGGGTATAAGAAAGCTAGTTATTTCTGGGGTTCTGTTTGAGAATATTTTTGCGCTTTTAAGAAAAATGAACATATCTGGGAAAAGTATTTATGGAGATCTTGTGGGACTGTCCCGTTCATTATCATTAGAGCTAAAAGTATACGCGGATTAGTATGTTTTGTCATTTACAATAAGAGAAAAGCCTTTTTGAATAATCTTTTAGACTGCTCGTACTCCGTTTTTCCTGCACTCCGTATAACTGAGTTGGAGTGCAGGAGTCAATGGTGTTATTTGACTAATAGCTTTGCAGAAGTTGGAACTTGCAGATAGTGGTCAGTGTTTTTGGACCAGCGAAGTGCAGCATAGCCAGCTATAAGGCGGTGCCCAACCCAACGAGAGTCAACAGTCGCAGGCATCCCCTTTTGGTTGGCGAGTAACAACCTGCCCATCAATGCCACCCACTCTCGATCACTAATTAGTTTGCCTGCGTAGCCGTGATAGGATCTTCCGCTTTTATACCATTTCATGGTCTTGAATAGCTCTTCTCCTATGAATGGAGCTAGCTTGCTAAGTTGTACTGAGGATGCTGTAGACATATCAACCATAGGGAAATGTGCTGTATCATGGTTGCTAAGTTCTATATTCGAGTGTATCGCTACTTCCATTCCTTTGGGAGCATTAGAAATAAAATCTTTAACCAAAATCTCGTCGATGAAGTCGTTCCTGCTTATCGAGAAAATTTTTCTTTCGTCATTGATTGTTTGTGGCACATATTTGTAGTAACTAAGGCTAAGTTCTGTTATGTCAGGATTTGACAATACCGCATCTCTAACATGCCAATATGGATGCTCTGGATAGTCTAGAATATTCACAGCCTCATTCCTGAAAGAGTTTGGTACGTTTCGGTAGCAAAGTTATCGGTCATTCCTGATAAAAAATCAGTTATAAGATGGGCGCGGAAGCACCACTCCCGGTAAGTAAAATCTGAATTACTTTCAGAGATGCTTTCAAGGTCTGATCTGTAAGTTTTGATATAATTTTTAGGGAAAAGAGATAGAAGCTTTTTCTCTATAATTAGCGGTGATTCTTGCGTTCCATCGCTGTCGCCTCCGTTCAATGCAGATAGAAAATTCCTATAATTGCAATCAAGGAGACAGCGGAAATGGTCTAGAATCCCATAAATGGCTGTGTAGCCGGCTAATTCAACTTTCTGTACAGATTCATGGCAGTAGATATTTTTTCTACAGTAATTTCTTAAGCTTTCAAGCGTTATTCCTTCAGGAGAGTCTTTTGGTATTAACGAGTCCAGTGCTCCAGATATAACTTTGTCGTGGTTTTTAATATATCTCTTTGCGCTTTCACGGGCCAATACTCGGTTTAGACTTGTTCTGAAATCGATGTATGTGAATTCTTCTCCGGTAGAGTCTTTTTCACGAATTGCATCGTTAAATATTTTTCTTATTTCTGCGGTTTTTTTGTTTTTGTGTTTCTTTTCATTTATGGCATGCCGCCATGTTTCATAAATGTCTTTTAGTGCACTTTCTTTAGATACTAACCCTTTTTCGATAGAATCTTCGAGATCACTAATGCAATATGCTATGTCATCAGCTGCTTCCATGATGTAGGCTAAAGGGAATCGCTGTGGGTGATTGTACACAAATTGCTTCCAAACCGAAATTATTATATCTTTTTCGGTTGTAAAGTAGCCGCATTTTTTTGTGAAAAGTGATGGGACTTCTTCTGGTTTTTGAATGCTCGATCTTACATACTTTAGGTAAGATCCAATTGTGGTTTTTGTGAGATTTAGTCCATGGTCGTCGGAATTTCTTTGTAGCTTTGTTACTACTCTAAGCCCTTGAGGGTTTCCGTCAAATGAAAGAAAATCCTCAAGTGCATTAGCCACCTGTGGCATGGTTTTTTTTAACCTATCTTTTTTTAATTTAATGCCATGAGCAGTGGTTATGGCATCCTCTCCATTTTTTCTAAACCACTCCCGGATCGCGGCTTCCCCAAAATGGCCAAACGGTGGGTTTCCAATGTCATGCATCAAGCAGGCAGTTTCAACAAATATGACTAAGGCGCTCGCTTGCTCTTGATTTATTAATTTTTTCTCTATTAATGAGGGTGTGATTTGGTCTGATATATATCGTCCCATGTGTGCAACTTCTACGGAGTGAGTTAATCTGCTCCTCACTGCAGCGTTAGGCTCCATTGAGAATACCTGAGCCTTTTGTTGCAGCCTCCTGAAAGCAGGGCAGAATAACAACCGACCACGATCACTTTCAGCTTCAATAATAATGTTATTTCTGCCTTTAACTCTTGACTCTCTAAAGCGCTCTGAAGTAAGTAATTGAAGATATATTCCTTCCATTTCCCCTCCTTTTTATTCCCACTTATTTAACTAGGCCGCTAAGTCGGTAAGTTTGAGCTAACATTGCATGATCCAGCATCCCACGTCCAGTTTCCACTAGCGTGAGCCAGTGCTTGGCGCGGGTGATTCCGGTGTAGACGAGCTCCCGCGTGAGGATGGGGTTGGGGGCGTCGGGGAGTAGCAGGGCGGTGTGGGTGAATTCCGAGCCCTGGGATTTGTGTACCGTCATGGCGAAGACGGTTTCCACCGCCTGCAGGCGGCTGGGCAGTACCCACTTGATGCTTCCGCTGCCGTCGCTGGCGGGGAAGGCGACGCGTAGCAGGGGGCGGCCGCGTCGCCGGGAGAGGTTTTCGATACGCACTGTGGCCCGAATTCGTGAACCCGACTCTGAGAGGCAATGTTACGCCGAAAGCTCGTGCTCGATGGCGGTAGCCACGAATTGATTGAGGCTTTGCCCCTTGGCCGTGGCGGCATCGACGGCGTTCTTGTGCAGCTCCTCAGATAGGCGCACCTGGAACTTACCGGAGTAGGACTTGGTGGGCTCGATGCCTCGCTCCCGGCACTCCTCGAGGAAGACACGCAGTGAAACCCGGCCTTCCTCGCGCAGCTTGACCACGCTGTCGGCGTAGAAGTCGGCACCGCCGTTCAGGCCGGTAAACTCACCGCGGAACATCTCGATATCCGGGTCGTACTGGATGACGGCGCGATAGCCGTCGATGATCATAATGTTGTTCACGGGGTCTCTCCGTTCTCTTCCAACCACTTGCGGATGCTGGCCACTGCGCCCTTGTCGGTATCCGGTGAAGGGTGGGGCCGGTGGAACACGCGCACCTCGCCAAACAATACGACGGCGATACGCGAGCCTTCCCGTTCCTGGATGTCGGCGCCAAGCGCTTTGAGCAGTGACTCGATGTCGCTCCACGGGATCGATCCTGGCGTGGGGCGGCTGAAAATTGCGGCCAGCGTCTTGGCGTGTTTTCGTTTCATGCCTCAATGGTACTGTATTTTAGTACCGCGAGCCAGGGCGCGCCAAACGACGGCTGGCGCGTGGCAGGTCGATTTGAGCGAGGCGGCAATATCAAGATTCTGGCGCTAATCTTGGCCTGGTGTTACCCCCAACCCACTCACCCTCACCACCTCCCTCGTCACCGCCTCATCTAACATCCCGCGTCCCGTCTCCACTAACGTTAACCAGTGCTTGGCGCGGGTGATGCCGGTGTAGACCAGCTCTCGGGTGAGGATGGGATTGGGGGCGTCGGGGAGTAGCAGGGCGGTGTGGGTGAATTCGGAGCCCTGAGATTTGTGTACGGTCATGGCGAAGACGGTTTCCACCGCCTGCAGGCGGCTGGGCAGTACCCACTTGATTTCGCCGCTGCCGTCGCTGGCTGGGAAGGCGACGCGCAGCAGTGGGCGGCCAGGCTGTTGCGCTGTGTTGCGGGCATCGGGCACGGCGAGGGTGATGCCGATATCGCCGTTCATCAGCCCCAGGCCGTAGTCGTTGCGGGTGACGAGCACCGGGCGGCCTTCGAACCAGCCCTGTTCCAGCTCCAGGTCGCTGGCTTGGAGCAGCCCGGCGCGGCGCAGTGCCCGGCCGATTCGCGGGTTGAGGCCGGCAATGCCCCAAGCCCTTTCCGCAGTGCGCACAGCAGCTGGAAGTGGCCGTGGGCGTCGAGCACGGCGCGGGCCCAGTCGTCGAAGGGTTTTCGTGCGTCGCCTTCGCCGAAGCTGGCCTGGGTGGGACGCTGTTGCTGCATCACCTCGAGATAGTGCCGGTAGCCCAGCGGCGGGGCGATGGCTTCACCGCGTCGGTCGTGGCGGCCTTCGCCCTGGTTGCTGAAGCCAGCCGGGTTGCCGTTTACCACCAGACGGTCCAGCGCCGGGTCGTCGGGGTCTGCCAGACGCAGCCGGGCGAGGTCGGCGTATTCCCGCTGGAACACTTCGCTTACCGCGCGTTTCTTTTCCTTCGAACCATGCTCAGCGCTAAGCGGGCGGTTGACCGCCTCAGCGAGCTGGCCGATGCCGCTGCTGGCATCGAAGCGGTGGCTCACCCGCAGCATGGCGATGGCCTGGTCCAGCGGCTGGCCGTCTTCGTCCTTATACCGTTCGGGGATCGGTGTGCCGGTCACAGCCTCCAGCCATTCGGCGGTGGCGAGGGGGTAGTGGCCGCCTTCGGCGCGCTGGCACAGGTCGCCGAGCACGGCGCCGGCCTCCACCGAGGCGAGCTGGTCCTTGTCGCCGAGCAGGATAAGCCGCGCCTTGGACGGCAGGGCGGTGAGCACGGCGGCCATCATTTCGATATCCACCATGGAGGCTTCGTCGATCACCAGGGCGTCCAGTGCCAGCGGGTTGCCGGCGTGGTGGCGGAAGTGGCGGGTATCCGGTCGCGAGCCCAGCAGTCTATGCAGCGTGGTCACCTCGGTGGGGATGCTGTCGCGCAGAGTTGAGATATCCACACCCTGTTGGCCCACGGCGCTGGCCAGTTCCATCAATGAGAGCCCCTGCACCTGCTTGGCGATGGATTCGTTGAGTCGTGCGGCGGCCTTGCCGGTGGGGGCTGCCAGTCGAATGCGCAGCGGGCGTGGTGAGTCGGCTTCGCCCAGGGCCAGCGCCTGTAGCAGGGCGAGCAGCTTGACCACGGTGGTGGTCTTGCCGGTGCCGGGGCCGCCGGTGATCACGGCGAAGTGGGCCTGGGCGGCGAGGGCGCAGGCGGTTTTTTGCCAGTCGGGTTCCGGGCCAACCGGGGGCACAGGGAACAGCCCATCGAGGGCGGTGGCGAAGCGTCCGATGTCGGTGGCGTTATCGGGGCGCCTGTCGGCGCCAGTCGTGAGCTGAAGCTTCCTCCTACAGATTTCGTCGCTGTCGCTGGTGCCCAGTCTTGCCGAAATGAGGTGGCGGATATCCTGCTCGTACTGCCAGTAGCGGCGCAGGTAGAGCCGCGTGTTGCCGTCGTGCTCGGCGCGTACCAGCGGGGTGTTGCCGGGGGCGTTGCCGTCGGCGATCAGCAGYGGGTGGTTCAGGGCGGCGCGCCAGGTGGCGAGCTCGAGCCCGGCGAGGAC
>NZ_AZQX01000325.1:0-5012 GCF_000568385.1 Halomonas sp. BC04 | reverse complement strand
CCACCCTGGGCCCGGTCGCCCTCCTCCAGCTCATCAAGGTAGCGACCGGTATGGAAGCGCGCCAGATCCTCCCGGGCAGCCGCCGGCGGCTTGCGCACCTCGAGTTCATCGATCAGGCCGGACACCTCGAGCAGGTTCTTCAGCCGCCGCTTGCTCTCGGGGCTCTCCGAAGCCGGCTGGGGCTGAAGATACTCCCCCCGGGAAGAAAAGACACCGATAGGCCCGGGGTCGTGCCAGAAACAGCGCTCATGCCAGAAAAAACCCGTACCGTTCCCTGCGCCACCGCCTGCGCTCATGCACGCTCCTCCAACTGCTCCCAGACCTCGATGGCAGCGGCCAGGTCCTCGAGCGAGGCCCCCACCGACTTGAACACCGTGATGGCCTCTTCGGAGGAGCGCCCCGGCTCCCTGGCCAGCAGCAGCTCGGCCAGGTCGGCACGAATCTCTTCGAAATCGAAGGCTCCCTCGTCGATGGCCTGGTGGATATCGCCGGCCTCGCCCCTGGCCCCGGCGAACGTGTCGACGAACACCTCTCCACGACGCAGGCACTCGCCATCGGTTTCCCGCATGCTGGGACGAAAGGCACCGATCAGGTCAAGATGGGTCCCGGCAGAGAGCCACTCGCCGCGAACCAGCGGCTCGGTGGAGAGCGTCACGCAGCTGATCAAGTCCGCTTCACGAACCGCTGCTTCCAGGTCGGTCACCGCCTCGGTCTCGAACCGATCGGCATACTCCGCTGCCAGTCGCTGCGCTTTCTCCGGGCTTCGCCCCCAGATGCGTACCCGCGTGATAGGCCGTACCGCGGCATGGGCCTCGATCACCATGGGTGCCAGCTTGCCGGTACCCACCACCAGCAGGGTCGAGGCGTCCTTCCGTGCCAGCTCCCGCGCGGCAAGAGCCGAGGCGGCAGCGGTACGGCGGCGCGTCAGCTCACTGCCGTCCAGGCAGGCCAGTGGCCGCCCGTGGGCGCCTTCACTGAGGAAATAGACCCCGGAGATGGCCGGGAGGCCGTGGTCGGCATTCTGGGGAAAGACATTGACCATCTTCACCCCGATATAGCCGTCACGCTCCCAGGCGGGCATCAGCAGCATGGTGGCTTCCCCATCCGGCCGGTGCATGGCGTGATGGTGGCGCGGCGGCGCTTCCACGCCTGACCGAAAGGTCTTCGCCAGGCGCTCCACCAGTGCCGGCCAGGGTAGTGCCGCGGCGACCTCTTCAGCGGATACGATACGCATCTCAGGCCTCCGGCAGCGCCGCCACGACCATGATCTCGACCTTCCACTCGGGCTTGGCCAGCTTGGCCTCCAGAGCGGCGCGGACCGGAGGCCGGCCCGGCACCACCCAGGCGTCCCAGGCAGCGTTCATCAGGTCGAATTCCGCCATGCTGGTGACCCAGATCTGGGCCGACAGCAGGTTCTCCTTCGAGGTGCCCGCCTGGGCCAGCAGTTCGTCAATGCGCGCCAGTACCTGCTCCGTCTGACCGCGCATATCGGCACCGGCGTCCTGGGGGACCTGACCGGCCAGGTAGACGGTACCGTTGTGAATGATGGCCTGGCTCATGCGGGTATTGCTGTCGTGATAGCTGATGCTCATGTCATTCCTCTCTCGTTTCGTGTTCGTCGCTGCGACGATTGTTGGTTCATCGCTCTGGCGGATTGGAAATTCCACCTTGCCGGCCCGGCGCCTCAGCCACCCGAGAAGCCCGTCAGGAAGGCGGCCAGATTCTCGCCCAGGTGCTCGGTGGGATAGCCTCCCTCCTGTACCAGTACGGTGGGCAATGACAGTGCGGCCAGGCGGCGCCCGATGGCCCTGAAATCTTCGGTTTCCAGGGTCATGCCCGCCAGGGGATCGCTGCGGTGGGCATCGAGACCCAGCGCCACCACCATTGCTTCGGGGCGGAAGGCCTTCATTCGTTGGACCAGTTCGTCCAGTGTATCGAGAAAGACCTTGCCATCACTGCCCAACGGCAGTGGCAGGTTGACGTTGGTGCCCAACCCCTCGCCCATGCCTTCCTCGTTGGCGCCGCCCCAGAAGAAGGGATAGAAGTCGGCGGGATCCACATGGAGCGAACCGGTCCAGATATCGCCGCGGTAGTAGAAGATGTCCTGGGTCCCGTTGCCGTGGTGGAGGTCCACATCAATAATGGCCACCCGGGAAAAGTGCTCGCGCAGCACGGTGGCCGCGAGCGCCGAATTGTTGAGGAAGCAGAACCCCCCGGCCCGGTCCGGACCGGCATGGTGGCCAGGGGGACGGCAAAGTGCGTAGGTCGTGCCATGGCCGCCCAACAGCGCCTCGGCGGCAGCCTGTGCCGTGGCGGCGCTGGCCAGGATTCCGGCGAAGCTGTCGGCACCAATCGGACAGGCCATGTCATGCAGGTGCCAGCCGGCCTGGCCGACCGGATGACGCGGGTAGTGATGCCCTCCACCGCAGGGGTGAACGTTGGGCGACACCAGCTCCGAGGCACCGGGCAGCTCGCTCCAGCGCCCATGTATGGTTTCGAGGAACGTCAGGTAGCGCGGCGTATGTATCTTGGCCAGGCGGCTGCGTAGTGTCGGGCTGTCGACCTCGGCAGGAGCGGTCAAGGATAGCCCTACCGTCGCCAACCCACCGGCCAGCATTTCAGCACGTACCGGTCCCTCCGGCGATGGGGCCGGCTGACCGCGCAGCAGGAAGGTCGTCGGTGCATGACGCTCCTGGTCAGGGTGATAGAAGAGCTTCATCGTGAGGTCCTTGGTGAAGCAGATGCCAGGCACGGGTATCGCCTCCCCGACAAGGCCGGGAAGATCAGGTGCTTCCACTGTGAGATTAGAACGTGCCGGCGGGCACTGCTTGCCCGCAACTGAGGAAGACTTGCCCCAGACTCCTCAGTTGGCATTGCCGGTCGGCTGCATCAGTTGGCAGAGCGGACCCGGCGAACGGCGGAGGGGGTCACGTCGAATTGGCGTCGATAAGCGCGGGAAAAGCTGCCCTGGTCGCGGAAGCCCACCAGCGAGGCGATATGCCCCAGGCTCAGGCTGCTGTGCCGGACCAGCGTGTGGGCATGTTCGAGACGGCGCTGCTGAACGTGGGCCAGCGGCGTGGTGCCGAAGGTATCGCGAAAACGGGCATGGAAATGGCCGGGGCTGAGGGCACAGAGGCCGGCCAGTTCCTCGACCCGGATATTGTCGGCGAGATGGCGATCGATCCAGGCATTGAGGCGGCGTAGGTCGATTCGCTCGCCGCCCGCACGCATTGACGAAAAGCCGGCACCGGCGGCAGTCGCCCCCTGTTCCAGACCAAGATCCAGGTGCAGATAGAGTGCCCTCAGCAGCAGCGCAGCAATTTCGCTATGCAGCGCCGGAAACTGTTCGAGCTGCACCATCAACGTTCCCGCCAGCTGATTGAGCCGGGTCGGCACGTTGAAGAACTGGGGGCGCTGGAAGAGTCGCTGCATGGCATCACCGTCGCGCAGTGAAGCCAGGTCATCCAGGGCCACGTCCAGCACCAGGGTACGATTATGGCCATCGCCTCGTACTCATGATGGTAGGAGCAGGGAATCAGGCAGCCGCGACCGCCAGTGACGCGGTCCCCGTTCCCCTCGACTTCCAGTTCGGTAACGCCACAGGTCGCCAGGATCAGTTGGTGATGCGTATGGGCATGGGCAACATGTTCATGCCCGAGCGTGCAAGCACGCAGGTCGAGAATAGCCATGACGGTTTCTTATGGTCCGTTTTTCGGGGATCGTACTTTACCTTACTCTCCGATAAACCAATGCGAAACCGTCCCGGCGCATTCTCGCCCCACGCCTGTGCCAGCTTCAGCAGCGGCCCTGCATGCTCAGGCCGGGCGGGCAGAACCCACCGCGGCGCCGCTCGCGATAGCCTCGATCATGGTAATAGTAATGACGCTCCACATGGCGCGCCTTGTGCCGGTGATGATGCTTCTTGCCCCGATAATGACGATCGGAGCCGTCGACCACGATCAAGGGCTCAGGCGTTATCCTGGCCGGAGAGTAGCTGCAGCCAGCAAGAACCAGCATGACCGGCAGCAAGGTCAGGAGGAGCAACCGCATGGAGAGTTTCATGGCATATACCTCGCAAACCGGGGCGGAAAATTCACCCGTCAGCACCCGCTGGAAGGCCCTATGAGTGCGCTCTGCCGAGGGCGATTCAGCAGCGCCCCTTCTTCGCCTGGCCTGGTGGGCAGAAGCGACCGCCGTGATGTCCGCCACGACCATCATCGATGACAACCAGCGGTTCAGACTTGATACGCGCCGGCTGATAGCTGCAGCCGGCCACCATCAGGGACGATAGCAGCACGATGAAAAGCGTCAGCAGTACACGAGACATGGGGCCTCCTTATTGGGCGCAGTCGAAGGCCCTATTCTAGCTAAGCCTTTTCGGCACAACACCTGTGGCACGCTGGCAACACGCTTGTCGCAAAATTGAGACTGGCAAGGCGGCGCCAGAACAGCGATAGTGCGATTTCATTAGTCTGCAAACAGGTCTTCGCCATGGACGCCCTCCGTCGTCACTCCCTGCTGATCATTGTCGTGGGTAGCCTGGTCATCTCCCTGGCCATGGGCCTGCGCCACGGTTTCGGGCTGTTCCTGGAACCGATGAGTAGCGAGTTGGGCTGGGGGCGTGAGGTATTCGCCTTCGCCCTGGCGCTGCAGAATCTGATATGGGGACTGGCTCAGCCCTTCACCGGGGCTTTGGCCGACCGCTTCGGTGCCGCCCGGGTGGTGGTAATCGGCGGCCTGCTCTATGGCGCTGGGGCTAGCTTCATGGGGCTATCGGAGTCAGCGCTGGGCATGTCGCTTTCCGCCGGGCTATTGATCGGGCTGGGGCTTTCCGGTACCACCTTCTCGGTAATCCTCGGCGCCGTGGGACGTGCCGTAACGCCCGAGAAACGCAGCATGGCCATGGGGATCGTCAGCGCCGCCGGCTCGTTCGGCCAGTTCGCCATGCTGCCGGGCACCCTCGGCCTACTGGGCTGGCTCGGCTGGTCCGCCGCGCTGCTGGCCATGGGTGC
>NZ_AZQX01000324.1:0-7473 GCF_000568385.1 Halomonas sp. BC04 | reverse complement strand
CCCGGCCTATGGGCACTGTCACGTCGCACCGTGGCCAACGCCTTCTCGGTCGGTCTTTTCAGCGCCATGCTGCCGATTCCCTTCCAGATGATCGTGGCGGCATTCGGTGCCTGGCTGTTGCGCTGCAACCTGCCGCTCTCGGTGGGACTCGTATGGATCACCAACCCGCTGACCATGCCGTTGATTTTCTACGGCAACTATCGCCTGGGCGCCTGGCTGATGAACACGCCTGCCCGGGAGGCGCCGGCCCGCATTTCGACCCGCTGGATCGCCGACCGCATGGCCGACATCCTGCCGGCCCTGGCACTGGGCTCGGTGGTGTCGGCTATCATCTTCGCCATCGTAGGCAATGTGATCATCCGGCTGGTCTGGCGCTGGCATATCTCGCGCAGCTGGAAATTGCGCGCCATGCGGCGCCGGCAGGCGCGACTGGACAGGGAGGATTGAGTCCCGGCAAGCGAATCGGCCGGGACTCGGGTCAGGTGGTCTGAATCAAGCGGAGTCGTGCTGCTCGGCGAGGCGTCCGCCATCGAGCTTGAGCACGCGGTCCTGGTGGGCGGCCATAGAAAGGTCGTGAGTCACGATGACGAAGGCACAGGCGGTGGTTCGGGCCAGTTCGTCCATCAGCGCCAGGATACTGGCGGCCGTGGTCTGGTCCAGGTTGCCGGTGGGCTCGTCCATCAGCACCAGGCTGGGATCGGTAACCAGCGCCCGGGCAATGGCGACCCGCTGACGTTCGCCGCCAGAAAGTTCGCCCGGCTTGTGGTCGGCTCGCTCGGCGATGCCGACCCTGACCAGCAGCTCCCGGGCCCGCGACTCAGCCACCTTCTTGCTCTGGCCACGCACGATCAATGGCAGCGCGGCATTCTCCAGGGCGGTGAACTCCGCCAGCAGGTGATGGAACTGGTAGACGAAGCCGATATGCCGATTGCGAAAACGGCCCAGAGCCGCCTCGCCCAGATCGAGGAGTGATTCATCGGCGATGCGCACCTCACCCCGGGTCGGACGATCCAGGCCACCCAGCAGGTTCAGCAGCGTCGTCTTGCCGGAACCGGAGCTGCCGACGATAGCGACCCGCTCCCCCGCCCGCACCTCCAGCGAGAGGCCATCCAGCACGGTGACATCCTGGGGGCCTTCGCGATAGATGCGGGTCAGGTCGTGGCAAGCCAACATTATCTTGCCCTTGGCGTTCGCCGTCTGGCTCATGGCGCTCTCCTTCACGGTGGCCGGATCATTCATAGCGCAGCACCTCGGCGGGCTGGACACGCGCCGCACGCCACGCCGGGTAGATCGTCGACAGGAACGTCAGCCCGAAGGCGGCGGCGACGATGTCCCGCACATCGGACCAGTGCAGCCGGGACGGCAGGTCGCTGATGAAGTAGACCCCGGCGTCGAGGAACTTGATGCCCAGGGCCGACTCGACCCAGCCGATCAGGTCCGAGATGGTCAGGGCCAGCAGCACGCCGAACCCCACCCCCACGGCGATGCCGATGATCCCGATCGCCATGCCCTGCACCATGAAGATGCCCATGATAGAGCGGGGCGTGGCGCCGATGGTTCGCAGGATGGCGATGTCGGCATGCTTGTCGGTGACCACCATCACCAGGGTCGAGACGATATTGAAGGCCGCCACCGCGATGATCACGGTCAGCAGCAGCGCGATCATGCGCTTCTCCATCTGAATCGCCTGGAACAGGTTGCCATGGGAGAAGGTCCAGTCGGTGCCGCGGTAGCCCGTGCCAAGCTGGTTGATGATGGCGCGGGTCTCGCTGGCCGCGACGAAGAGGTCGTCCAGCTCCAGCCGCAGCCCCCCTACCGCATCGCCCAGGCGGGCAAGCGTCTGCATGTCCTCGATATTGGCATAGGCCAGGTTGGCGTCCAGATCGGCGCCAACGCTGAAGATGCCGCTTACCGTGAAGCGCTTGAGGCGTGGAAAGACCCCCGCCGGGGTGATCGAGGCCTCCGGCACCAGCAGCGTGACCCGGTCGCCCACCCCGACACCCAGATGCCGGGCCAGCAGGGAGCCCAGCACCACGTTCCATTCGCCGGGCGCCAGGTCATCGAGGCTACCCTGCTGCATGTGCCGGCCGATGATCGACACGCGATCCTCCCACTCGGGATGGATGCCGTTGACCATGGCACCCTCGTTGCGACCGGCCGAGGAGAACATGCCCTGCTGTTCCACGAAGGGTGCCGCACCGATCACCCGCTCGCGCTGCATCAGTTCTTCGGCCAGGGCCTCCCATTCGACAAGGCCGGCGGGGGACTCGATCTTGGCATGGGGTACCATACCCAGGATGCGGGTGCGCAATTCGTGGTCAAAACCGTTCATCACCGACAGCACGAGTATCAACACCGCCACGCCGAGCATCAGGCCCAGCATGGAGGTCAACGATATGAAGGAGATGAAGTGGTTGCGGCGCTTGGCGCGTACATAGCGCAACCCGATCAACAGTGGCAAGCGGTCAAGCATGATGGGCGTTCCTTGTCAGCGGGGGGTCATGGTACGGTTTTTTGCCGTCCTCTGCACCGGTCAGGATTACGTTTCCCCGATGCTTGCAACATTAGCCGGCTGGGCCTACATTTCGCCGACTCGGCGATAGGACGCCGTAGGACGAGACGCAACCCAGAGGCTCCCATCATGGCCAACCGCCTGCTTCCCGAATGGCACCCCCAGGATGCCATCCAGCTTACCTGGCCCAGCCCCACCAGCGACTGGGCACCGCTGCTCGAGCGCATCGAGGCCACCATGGAGAGCATCGTGGTGGCGGTGGCGCGCTACCAGCCCGTTGTCATCAGCGTGCCCTCTACCACAACGCGCCACCATCTGCAGCGCCGCTTCGCCTACCTGGGCGTTCCCGTCGAGCGATTGCACCTGGTCGTCGCCCAGGCCGACGACACCTGGGCGCGGGATCATGGCCCCATGGGCATCACCCGCGACGGTGAACTCCATTTGCTGGATTTTGTCTTTACCGGCTGGGGCGGCAAGTTCGAGGCGAGCCGGGACAACACCCTGACCCGGCGGCTTGCGGAAGCCGGCCTCTTCGCCTGCCCGGTAGAGTCACGCGACCTGGTGCTGGAAGGCGGCGCCCTCGAGTGCGATGGCGAAGGCACCCTGTTGACCACCGAGGCCTGCCTGCTCAACCCCAATCGCAACCCGCAGCTCGACCGCAGCGCGATGGAAGCCGTGCTCAAGGAGGCGTTCGGGGTGGAGCGGGTGCTGTGGCTGACCAACGGCCACCTGGAGGGGGACGATACCGACAGTCATGTGGATACCCTGGCGCGCTTCTGCGACAGCGAGACCATCGCCTACGTCAGGTGCGATGACCCATCGGATCCTCACCATGCCGCCCTCACCGCCATGGAGAAGGAACTGGCCACGTTCCGTCGTGCCGATGGCCGGCCCTACCGGCTGATTCCGCTGCCGTGGCCGCGACCCTGCTTCGACCCGGTGGATGGCCATCGGCTGCCGGCCACCTACGCCAACTTCCTGATCATCAACGGTGCGGTACTGGTTCCCATCTACGGCGATGCCGCCGACAGCCAGGCACTGGCGGCCCTTGGTACGGCCTTCCCCGACCATGACATCGTGCCCATCGACTGCCTGAGCGTGATCCGCCAGCACGGCAGTCTGCACTGCCTGACCATGCAGCTACCCGAAGGCAGTCTGGCCGCCCGGACGAATTCGACTCACAAGACACACCAAGGAGAGCGTCAATGACACGGACCCTGAAGGTCGGCCTGGTCCAGCAGCCCGCCTGGCCCGACAAACAGCGCAGCCTCGCCGAGAGTGAAGCCGGCGTGCGCGAACTGGCCGCGGCCGGCGCCGAGCTGGTCATGCTCCAGGAGCTGCATGCCACACACTACTTCTGCCAATACGAAGACACAGAGCTGTTCGACCTGGCCGAGCCGCTGGATGGCCCCACCGGCACTCGACTGGCCGCACTCGCCGCCGAGCTCGATATCGTGCTGGTGGGCTCGCTGTTCGAGCGCCGCGCCCCCGGGCTCTACCACAACACGGCCGTGGTCTACGATCGCGACCGCGGCCAGGTCGGCTACTACCGCAAGATGCACATCCCCGACGATCCCGGCTTCTACGAGAAGTTCTACTTCGCACCGGGCGACGTTGACGAAAAGCGCCGCCAAGGGTTCGAACCCATCGACACCTCGGTGGGTCGGCTCGGCCTGCTGGTCTGCTGGGATCAGTGGTACCCGGAGGCGGCGCGGCTGATGGCACTGGCCGGTGCGGAGCTGCTGCTCTACCCCACTGCCATCGGCTGGAGTCCGTCCGACGACGAGGCGGAGAAGGCGCGCCAGAAGGAGGCCTGGACGCTGATCCAGCGCAGCCACGGTGTGGCCAATGGCCTGCCGGTGATCGTCGCCAACCGGGTCGGCCATGAGCCGGACCGCTCCGGCATCAGTGAGGGTATCGACTTCTGGGGCGGCAGCTTTGTCGCCGGCCCCCAAGGCGAGCTTCTCGCCCACGCCGGGGAAGAGGCCGAGCGTCTGCTGGTGACCCTCGACATGTCACGCGGCGAGGACGTGCGGCGCATCTGGCCGTACCTCCGCGACCGCCGAATCGATGCCTATGGCGACCTGACACGGCGTTATCGGGACTAACGACGATGCGCGGGCGCATCTGGCCTCTCTCTACCCGGGCGCGACCGCCGAATCGATGCCTATGGCGACCTGACACGGCGCTATCGGGATTGAGCGAAGCACTGCGGCTAAATCCGGCTGCAGGTCGCCGCGGAGGCGCTGTGAACCCTTCCCTGGGCGCTACATTCGCCATCCATGGCGAATGACCTCCGCTATGACCTGCCCCCGGCGCCGCTCATGTTGCCGCCATGGTCAGCCGCATCTGGCCTCTCTCTACCCGGGCGCGACCGCCGAATCGATGCCTAAGGCGACCTGACCCGGCGCTATCGGGATTGAACGCGTGGCGACCGCAATCGCGGCTGATCCGGCGACAGCAGGGCTGGCGATGTGGCGATGTTTCAGTGCCGGTGGCCGCCGCCGGGCGCCTGACGGCGCCAGTCGTGATGCGGAGCATTCCTCCTACAGCGTTTTTCTCAGATGAAGGTAGTCGCTGTCACTTCCAGAAATCGCGGATCGAGGCGATGCCCTGGGCACCGACGGCTCGAGCGTGATTGGCGTCGAAGCGGGTCATGCCGCCCAGGGCGAAGACCGGCATGGCAGCGCGCTCGACCAGTTGCTGGAAATCATGCCAGCCCATGGGCGGCACCTCCGGATGAGACGGTGTCGTACGTAGCGGCGACAGGGTCACGAAATCGCAGCCGATGCGCGAGGCCTGGGTCAGCTGCTTCTGGTCGTGGGTCGAGGCCGCCAGCCACTTGGCCTCCGAGATCGGGCGTCGCTCCAGGGACATCAACCGCTCACTGGTGAGGTGGATGCCATCGGCATCGACCTGCTCAAGCAGCGCGGGATCGGCGTTGAGGAGCAGCCTCGCCCCGTGCTCTCGGCACAGCGCCAGGGCACGCTCGGCGCGGGCCAGGTAGGCCGCCTCGTCAAGGGACTTGGCGCGCAGTTGCACCAGCCTCACGTTGTCCTCGACCAGCGCCCGGGCCAGGCGAGTCTCGAAAACCTCCTCATCCGCCTCCTCCGCCGTAATGAAATATTCGGTGGGCAGCATCACGGCCTGGAGAATCGGCAGGTTGGCTGCCGGGAAGGGGTAGTTGACCAGCTCATGCAGCGGCACCCAGCGCACTGCCTGGCCTTCACGGCCGAACGGTTCACCGCTGAACTCATGCACCTGCCAGACATCGAGTAGGATATGCTTGTCGGAGTATTCATGATGAATGCGGATCAGCGGCTGGGCACGCTTGATCTCGACACCCAGCTCCTCATGGAGCTCGCGCTTGAGCCCTTCCAGGCCCGTCTCGTAGGGCGCCAGCTTACCGCCGGGAAACTCCCACAGGCCACCATGATCGACATTGGACGGACGACGGGCGATCAGCGCCTTATCGCCCTCGCCGCTGATGATGGCGGCGGCCGCCACGTGCACCCTTCTCTTCACCATTACGTTCATTCACCCTTTACCCGCTTGACCCATGCCGACCACCCGGCACGGGGATGTTCGTCTGCCAAGCATCTCACCCTCAGCTGCGATACTCGGCGTTGATGCTCACATAATCGTGAGACAGGTCGGACGTCCATACCGTGGCGCTCTCCTCGCCACGCCCGAGGGTGATGCGGATCACGATCTCCTCCTCACTCATCACCCGACTGCCGGCTTCCTCGGTATAGCCTGCCGCCCGGCCTCCGTACTCGACCAGCCGGATATCACCCAGGTCAATGGTCACACGCGTCACGTCGAAATCGGCCACCGGAGCACGCCCCACCGCCGCCAGGATGCGCCCCCAGTTGGCATCGGAGGCAAACAGCGCCGTCTTGACCAGGGGCGAATGGGCGACGGTAAAGGCGACATCCAGCGCCTCCTCCCGGCTCGACGCCTCGTTGACCTGCAGGGTCACGAACTTGGTCGCCCCCTCGCCGTCACGAATGATCGCCTGGGCCAGTTCGGTCATCACGCGCTGCAGACCATTGCGGAACACGGCGACCTGCTCCTCGCTGGCCACCTCGGCGCCTCGCCCGGTGGCGATCAACAAGCAGGCGTCATTGGTCGAGGTGTCTCCATCGACGGTGATGCAGTTGAAAGAGCGGTCCACCGTCTCACGCAACAGTGCATCCAGCAGCGGCTGCTCGATGTCGGCATCGGTCGCCACGAAGGCCAGCATGGTGGCCATGTTGGGCTTGATCATGCCCGACCCCTTGCTGATGCCATTGATGACGACAGTCTGGTCGCCCATTTCCAGGCTCACGCTGGCACCCTTGGCCGGGTATCGGTGGTCAGGATGCCCTCGCCCGCCTGTTGCCACGCCTCGGCGCCAACGCCCAGGGACGACAACGCCGACGGCAGCCCGCCCAGCAGCCGATCCATGGGCAGCGGTTCGCCGATCACCCCGGTGGAGAACGGCAGTACGGCATCCTCGCTCACGCCGGCCAGCCTCGCCAGCTCGGCGCAGGTGGCCTGGGCATCGCGCAGCCCCACCTCGCCGGTGCCGGCGTTGGCATTGCCGGTGTTGATCACCAGCAGGCGTGGGCCCTCGCTGCGCGCCTGACACTCGGCCAGATTCTGCTTGGCCACCGTGACGGGCGCGGCACAGAAGGCGTTACGCGTGAAGCTCCCCGCCACCCTGGCGCCCTCAGGAATCTCGATAACCACCAGATCCCGCCGTCCCGGCTTCTTGATGCCCGCCATGGTGGACCCCAGGCGCAGTCCGTCTATCGCCGGCATCGCCGGAAAGCGTGTCTCACCCACTGCCATCGTGTCGTCTCCTGTCTTGGTCAGCTCAGCTGCCCGCAGCACTGCTTATACTTCTTCCCCGAACCACACGGGCAGGGGTCGTTGCGACCGACCTTGGGTCCTTCGCGGCGCACCGGGCGGCCATC